>CAIVXW010000480.1 GCA_903910005.1 uncultured Methylococcaceae bacterium | reverse complement strand
TTGCCCGGACCATTTTCCATACCGCCAGCCAGTTTGGTCATGACCCGGATATCCGCAACCACTATCGGGCCATTGCTGATCGCAAGACCTACCCTACCCTCGCATTGGCCGGGGCCGGTTATCTGGTAGGTGGGCTGCTCACGGTGGGTGCCGTGCTGCACTCGGGATCATGCACCGGTGCCAACCTCGCCATTCCCATGCAAACCCTGCATGATATGGGGTATGCCCTGGAACGCGGGGTCATCACCCGAACCCCCGGTGCGCTCAACCGACTGGGCGAAAGCGGCTTCGTGGTACTGGACGATCACCCGGCCTGGTCGGTCACCCGCATGGAACTGGCCGAACTCGACTCCCGTCTGGCCGAATCCGAAACCGACAACCTGCTTAAACTGGTGGCAGGTGCCGCCCTGTATCTGGGTGATGAACGAACCAGTGCCCTGATGGATGTCTGCCAGGCCAAAGGCCTGATCGTGCAGCAACCGCCCCTGGTCGCCCTGGAGCGGGATCATATTGTGGTGCGCCAGGGCAGCCATACCCTGATACTCCGGGATGATCCCGAAACCAGCCGCAAAAAAATGGTTCGCGGTCTCCAGGTGGAGATCGACGGCGAACACATTGCCAAACTGGATTTCCGCCAGTCTCCAATCTCCCGGGCTGCCAGCGAAGTACAGCATCTACACCAGTTGGGAATGCAGGTTTTCCTGTTGTCCAGCCGTCCGGCCAGCGACACCGAAAAACTGGCCCAAACCATGGGCATTGGCCTGCACGGCGGTGATTTTTCACCGGAAGAGAAAATCCGTTTCCTGCAGGGCATGAAAAAACGCGGTGTTCGGGTGGCATACATCGGCAACGGCCGAATTGCCCCCGAGCTGGCCCGTGAAGCCCACGTCGCGGTTTCGCTGGGCAGCACCGCAGCACTTCAGCACGCCCACACCGATCTGGTCATACCGGGTGATCGACTTGACGGTTTCGCCTGGACGGTCGAACTGACCCGCACCCACAAGGACAGAATCGAAGCGGCCTGCCGTAAATCCCGCCTGTCCAGTTTGCTCTGTATCGCCGGTGGTTATGCCGGTGTCCTCAACGGCATCCTCTCGGGCACCATCGCCAACGTCGGCGTCGGTCGGGTGTACTACCAATCCAGCAGTGCGCTCCGCGACATGCGGCCTCCCCTGAACCAATTACTACCACAACCATAACCCCATGAGCACTGCAATGTTGGCCCCCACCCTGCAATTCGGCCAGGACGAATTACACATCGCCTACCCTACCCTGTTTGGAGCCGAGGGCAGCATCCAGTGCCGTCGTTTTGTCAGGCGGGTCTTTGCCTTTGTAGAGGTACGCTCCATCAGCATCGAACCGGACGCAGGCAAGGCGATTATCCACTACCAGGTCGATGAGCAAGCCCGCAAACCCTTTCTGCAAAAACTGGCCGACACCCTGGGCGGTCAGTCGGAAGGACTGGACGACCAGCAGTTGAGCTACTGGACACCCGGTCACGCGCTCTCCCTGCACCGGTTTGGTGAACTGGTCTCGCAGTTTGAAGTGGCCCAGACCGGACCCGGTCGCCTGCTGTTGCGCCATTCGGCCATCCGTCGCGATGCGGCCCTGCGTAAACGACTGGAAGATGCCGTAAAAACCCTGGCCGGTGTCAAAAAAGCCACTACCACGGCCTCAACCGGACGCCTGTGGGTGGTTTTTGAACCGGAACGGATTGACCTGGCTCAGGTGGTTCGCATGGCCGAAATTCAACTCGGCACATCCGGCACCGCCCTGGCTACCCTCAACATGACGCCACCCAGAATGGCTCTGGCCAATACTACCCTGGGGCTTTCGCTGCTGGGCGAACTCGCCGTTCCGGCCCTGTTACCCATTTGCATTGGCATGCTGGTAGTATCGAATCTGGGCACCCTCAAGGATGCCGCCCGCGAACTCGGCAAGGGCAGGATAGGCATGCCGGTGTTGTATACCGGGCTTTTGGCCTGCTCAATCGCTACCGGCCAGGTCATCGCCCATGCCCTGATGGACTGGTCGTTCAGTTTCTGGGCACGCCGTTCCAGCAAACTCATGGCTGAAAACTGCCGCAGCATGGTGGAAACCAGCCTGCCCATCCCGACTCACACTTACCTGATACGCTCTGAAACCGTCGATGCGGTCGTCACTACGGAGTCCCTGCAACTGGGCGATCGCATCCGTATTGAGGCTCCCACTGCCGTGCCGGTGGATGGCCGGGTCGTCTCAGGCAGCGGCCTGGTCGAACAGCGGGCCGTTTCCGCGAGCAGTACCATGAAACGACTGACGGTCGGTGATGAAATACTGGCAGGCAGCACCCTGGTGGCGGGCAAGGTTGAGGTTGAAGTCACCCGGATCGGTCTGGAACGCCAGGCCGCCCGCATTGCCCAAAGCATCTTCCAGACTGCCAGTCAGTTCAGCCATGACCCGCAGCTTCACGGTCATTCGCGGGCCATCGCTGATCGTGCGGTGGTTCCCAGCCTGGCACTGGCCGGTGCCGGCTATTTCGTAGGCGGCCTGCTCACGGTCGGTGCGGTACTGCATCAGGATCATGCCTCCGGTGCCAACCTCGCAGTTCCCATGGAAACCCTGCATGACATGGGCTATGCCCTGGATCGTGGGGTCATCACCCAGACACCCGGCGCACTCAGTCGGCTGGGTGAAAGCGGCTTTGTGGTACTGGACGATCATCCGGCCTGGTCGGTCACCCGCATGGAACTGGCCGAACTCAGCTCCCGTCTGGCTGAATCCGAAACCGACAACCTGCTCAAACTGGCGGCAGGTGCCGCCCTGTATCTGGGCGATGAGCGAGCGGGTGCCCTGATTGATGTGTGCCAGGCCAAAGGCCTGATTGTGCGGCAACCGTCCCTGGTCACCCTGGAGCGGGATCATGTTGTGGTACGCCAGGGTAGCCACACCCTGATACTCCGGGATGATCCCAAAACCAGCCGTAAAAAAATGATTCGTGGTCTCCAGGTCGAGATTGATGGCGAACAGATTGCCAAACTGGATTTCCGCCTGTCTCCAATCTCCCGGGTCGCCAGCGAAGTACAACATTTACACCAGTTGGGGATGCAGGTTTTCCTGTTGTCCAGCCGCCCGGCCAGCGATACCGAAAAACTGGCCCAGACCATGGGCATTGGGCTGCACGGCGGTGATTTTTCGCCGGAAGAGAAAATCCGTTTCCTGCAGGGCATGAAAAAACGGGGTGTTCTGGTAACGTACATCGGCAACGGCCAAATTGCCCCCGAACTGGCCAGTGAAGCCCACGTCACGGTTTCGCTGGGCGGCACCGAAGCACTCCAGCACGCCCACACCGATCTGGTCATACCGGGTGATCGACTCGACGGTTTTGCCCAGACAGTCAACCTGACCCGCACCCAAAAGGAACGGATCGAATCAGCCTGCCGCAAATCCTGGATACCCAACGCCCTTTGTGTTGCAGGAAGCTACGTCGGCGTCCTCAATGGCATCACCTCAGGCATTGTCGCCAACATCGGTGTCGGCCGGGTGTACCGGCAATCCAGCAGCACACTCCGTAACATGCAGCATCCCCTAAACTACAAGAGACTTGCCTCATGACGACTCCTCCCAAAAAGACCGGCACGCCACGCCGCAAACGTTCCGGCACGCCAATATCGGCCACACCGGATGCCAGCAATGCCAGCAATGCCGGCAATGCGATCCAGACCAAAATTATGGATGCCATAACGTCAAATCAGGATTCCCCCCCTGAACCTGACCTGACGGTAGCCCATAGCCCTGAGCCGGATCCGGTCACGGCCCAGACCGCTGAAGCCGAGCTCAGCAGTACACCGCCACCGCTGGTGGGTGAGTTCATCAGTCGCGAAGATTGGGCAGAAACCGCCCACAGTCCGATTTCTGACACGCAGGATATCCGCCCTGACCCGGATGGAAATGATGTGGTCGACAGGGTCAAGCACCTCAATCGCAATATGGGATGGATGCTGATATCAGCCGGACTGGTCGGGATTGTGATTCCGGGGGTGATCGGAACGCCATTCGTGATTTTGGGCAGCCTGGTGTTATGGCCGGGTAACCAGAAACTGCTGGATAAATGGCGCAGGAATCACCGCTCCCGTTTCGTGGACGCGGCCCTGCGCCAGGTGGATCGCTATCTGGATGACATCGAACGCCGTTATCCCACCAACGACAAACCCCGTTGACGCCTTACGAGCAGGAACAGGTTGCAGCCATCGCCGCCTGGAAATCCCCCCAGGCGGATCCAGGTCGACGTGCCTTGCAGCAACTCTCGGAGCAGGCCAGTCGGGCACTGGGCAAACTGCTGCCGACCGATACCGTCCCCACCCTCATGCAGGCTCTCAACCGAATGGCGGCCCAACTGGCGGAGGATGACAGCATACTGGACGACCCGTGGTTGCGGGAGCGACAGATCGGCACATTGCGTGATCTGGCCGTTCAGCCCCTGGAGGTGGCCGATGCACTGGCAAACCGGATACTGGCAGATGCCGAACGGATTGCCCTCGGCATGGGAGCCGTTACCGGAACCGGCGGCCCCGTGGCGGCCCTGGCCGGAACCCCGTTGTTGCTGGGAGGTGCCCTGCGGGTCATACACCGGATATCACAGGCATACGGTCACAACAGTGAGACTCATCAAGACCGAATGCTGATGCTGCATATCCTGGCCCTGTCTACGGCCATCGACCCGGATGAACGCAGGCGAGTGCTGGACGATTACCACCACCTGATAGAGGCCAGCCTGTTACGGCAGGCCATCAGCGAATCGACCCTGACCGCCCTGCAGCGCGTTTTGCTGGGATCGGAACTGACCAGCCTGATACCGGGCCTGGGCATGGTTCTCAATGCCCGCTTCAACCAGTTGTTCATCCGCGAGGCCGGGATTGCCGCCCGGCGGGTCTTCCAGGAACGCTGGCTACGGGAACGCGGCAAAACGGGATGGATTGCACCTGTGCAGTGAGTGGCGAAGTAGAGTGGCCATCCTGGCCGCTTGCGGGTGAATGGCGAACGGCAGATGGCAGATGGCGCAGTGGAGCGGCCATCCTGGCCGCTTGCGGGCGAACGGCAGATGGCGAGTGCCCACTGCCTACTGCCTGCTGCCTGCTGCCTGCTGCCTACTGCCTACTGCCTACTGCCTACTGCCCACTGCCTACTGCCTACTGCCTACTGCCCACTGCTGTTTCCCGACAGCCTCTGAGTAAACACCCATGAAAAATCTGCCGTTAGGTATCAATTC
>CAIVXW010000479.1 GCA_903910005.1 uncultured Methylococcaceae bacterium | reverse complement strand
TTATCCCTTTTTTTGTGTCCTGCATTCAGGCCACCGGCAGATGGAACGGCAGGGTGTCGAGGGTGAAGCGTATTTCCCCGGATGTTGACGGGGCGGGGCAACAGGGCAATTGCATGAAAGGTTGAAGACCCCTTACACGATACACAACCCTGAGGGTTGTCCCGGGAACGCGGGCGTCCCGCCCGCAACGCGGCCAGGATGGCCGCGCTCCCAGGCCGGAATGAGGTGCCGGTGGTTCAGGCGGCTGCCGCCCTGGATTCCGGCTCGGGTTCGGATACGCCGAATTTGCGTAACGCAGCGGCTTTTTCTTCTCCTTGCAGAACCCGCTCGCCAATGCCTTGCTGGGCGTTGCGAGCCTCGCGCAGACGGTCGATGCGGGTGGTCAGATCGTCTTGCGTCAGGAGGCGGGGCGATTTCATCAGCAAGCGCCCCAGGGTCTGCTTGACCACATTGGCAATGTCACCGCCCGCCAGCCCCTCGGAACTGGCAACCAGTGCCGCCATGTCGATGTTTTCCCGTCCGGGCACATTGGGCGAGAGCATGAAGCGCCATAACTGTTCACGCACCTGGGCACAGGGCAGATCAAAGTGGATGTGTGCGCTGATGCGGCGGAAAAAGGCACTGTCGTAGTTCCTGAACAGGTTGGTGGCGAAGATCACCACCCCGTCGAACTGATCCAGTTGCTTGAGCATGATGGACTTGGCGGTGTTCAAATCCTGCCCGCCTCCCGGCGAGCTGCCTTCCGCCCGCCGGGAGAGCAGGGAATCGGCTTCATCAAAAAACAGCACGGCATTTTCGGCTCTGGCACTGTTGAACACGGCTTCGATGTTCTTGCCGGTCTTGCCCTGTAATTCCGACACCAGCACCGCGTAATTGGCTTCAAGGATGGTTTTGCCCAGTTCGTGGGCCATCGCTTCTGCCGTTTTGGTTTTACCGGTACCCGGCGGGCCGTAAAAATTCAGCACCACTCCGCGCTGCTGCGGCTCGATACGGGCCAGCCCCCATTCTTCATATAACAGCGCATGGTTGCGAATCATGGCCAGGTTGAGGGCCAGTTCGTCGCGGATGCCTTGCGACAGAAACACGTCATCGAGACAGGCTCGCGGAGTGCGGGCCAACGCTTCCGTAACCGGTTCGGAAGACTGCGCCGGTGCCGTGGTTTCTGCCGTAGCGGGGCGAGGCGGGGTGTTGCGGGAAAACAGGGTGTGCTTTTCAAGGTTCATGCGTATCTCCGTACTGGATTCAGTGATGGATGACAACCTGACATTCGCCGTTCTGCTGCATTTCGGATTTGATTGGTTCCGGCAACAGACGCATCAGGATGTTCTGGGGTCTGCCTTGCAGACGCACGATGACGGATTCGTTTTTGAGCAGAAAGACGATCATCTCGAACTGACAGCAATCCGGTTCATGCGGGACGGGACGGAAACTGATTTCCAGGCTCTGCACCGCATCGAGCAGTGCGGGTTTGTCGCCATTCAGCCAGGTGTGCAGCGCGTTTTCCACGCTGCGGGAGGGCTGATCCTGAAAGTGCCGGTAGAGAAGAATGGCGCCATAACTGGCCAGGGCGTTATCCAGGCTTTTTGCCGTGAGAGGTATGAGGGCGTTGAGTAAGCTCATGAAGTACCTCCGGGTTAGAGTTGACTATTTGCCAGGTTGACCAGTTCTTCGCCCTGATCGACCTGAACGTAGCGCCGTTGTTTGAGTTTTTCACGCACGGCTTCGGGTAACTGGTTCATATTGACGCGCTGCCCGGTCGCCTTTTCGTGTACGTCACCGTCGACGCAGGTGTAAACCCGGGTCTGGACGTCCACTTCGGTCTCGGAGACGGTCTCGTATTCCGAGGTCATGGCCAGAACCTGTTTCTGGAATTTTTTTACCGCCGCCCTGATTTCCCGGGCGGTGTAGGTCACAACTTTTTCAACCACATCGATCAGGGTGCGAATGGCATCCGCCGCCAGCCACATCAACCGTCCCAGGGCAGGCAGGATGATTTTGCGGCAGAGTTCAATGAGGTAATCCTTGAAGTTGATCAGCACGGCTGCCACCGTAGCGCCCAACAGCAATCCGGCAGTAATCTGAAGCAGGGAGGGAACAAAGAAAATCATGGAGTAACCTTTTGTCTGGAGGAAAGAAAAAAATCTGTCGACGCTTAACAAACGAAGGCACTCGTGAAACTTTGCAAACCAGCACGAAAAAATAGAGGGCGGCATTTTCAGACTGGATTCGGTGAAAGACCAGGTTTTGACATGGCCTGGCGTGCATTGGGGGTAGATACCGTCTTGAACCGGCTCATAAGGTGTCGACCGGATTCAGGCTCTGGAGGCCGGTATGCTGCTGGAGGGGGTTGTCACCAATGTGGCCAATTTTGGTGCCTTTGTCGACATTGGGGTGCATCAGGTGGTTCGGTCTGGACGAATTTGCCGCGATTCTGGCGGTTGTTGTCAATAAAATCCCCAACGTGGTGGTCACCGTGCGCGAAGGCACCCGCAGCCTCGACCGGAATTTGCTGGAAATGGCCAGCCTGTA
>CAIVXW010000478.1 GCA_903910005.1 uncultured Methylococcaceae bacterium | reverse complement strand
TGCTCGACATGATGATGCCGGGTATGGATGGATTTGAAGTATGCAGGCAACTCCGGCAGGATCCTTACACCCGTGAAATCCCCGTCATCTTTGTGACAGCGCACAACGACAGCGAAACCGAATCCCGGGCACTGGCAGCCGGTGCCGTCGATTTCATTCACAAACCCGTCAATCCGCCGGTACTCCGGGCGCGGGTCGATACCCACATCAAGCTCAAGATGCGACTGGATGAACTGAAACGCCTCGCAACCCGGGATGCGTTGACCGGTCTGGCCAACCGTCGGGTATTTTATGAGCGGCTGGAGATGGAATGGAACCGGGCCATGCGGCGTAACGATACCTTGTCGTTACTGATGATCGACGTGGATTTTTTCAAAGCCTACAACGATCACTACGGCCACCCTCAGGGGGATATCTGTCTGGCCCAGGTGGCCCGTGCCATTGGTCAGACGGCCCTGCGGGCCAATGAACTGGCTGCCCGGTTCGGGGGAGAAGAATTCGTCGTCCTCATGGCCGATACGACACTGGAACAGGCCCGTCAGGTAGCCGAACGAATTCGCGAAGGGGTACATGGGCTGGCCATACCGCATCAGTATTCCGGCGTTAGCGACCGGGTGACGGTCAGCATTGGTGTCGGCAGTGCCTTGCCCTGCCGCATCGCGGAGCAGTCAGTTCATTCCAGTCATTGCCTGGAGACCTGCGCCAAACTCCTGAGTTGTGCCGGTAATCTGGTCGAGATGACGGACAAGGCTCTGTATCAGGCCAAGCGACAAGGGCGCGACCGTTTTGCCTGCAGTGAAATGATTCCTCCACGCGAATGCTACAGAACCCTGTACCCGGCCGAACCGGCCATTCAGCCCGCCTGACGGATTTGCCAGCCTCGCCGCCCGTCAACGTCGCATAATCCATCGGCCTACACGCATGAATCAAAACGACAAGCGGCGTGCCGCTCCCGCAGCCCTGTTGTTGTTCGTCATTGGCAGTCTGACCAGTGCGGCGGTTTACCAGGCTTCCCGTTACCGGGAAACGCTACAGGTATCGGTGCGTTTTCACGATCATGCCGTCAATCAGGCCAACCGTATCCTCGATGGCTTCAGGGAAGTTATTACCCTCAGTCAGGCCGTCAACCGGATACATGAGTTATCACCGGCCCAGGATACGGCCAGCTTTTCCCGCACGGTTCAACCCTTTCTGTCAGGTACAGCCGATGTCCGGGCCATTTATAGGGTCAGGTATTTCACCGAAGCCCAGCGGGAAGGCTACGAGGCCGGGCGTCGCGCCACAGACGATGCCGGATGGGCAATGCGTGACCTGATCGGCAACCAGTTATTTGCCGCCAGTCATCACGCTGATTATGCCGTTGTGGAGCAGGTTGAGCCCCGTTCCGGCAATGAAATCGCCCGGGGAGTCAATCTGGGGTCAGACAGCGCACGGCGTCTGGCACTGGAAAGTGCCCGCGATACCGGTCTGCCGGTAGCGACCGGGCCGGTTCACCTGATTCAGGAAACCGGCAATCAACGCGGGATGCTGTTGTTCGTGCCCGATTATGGTGAGGGTGCCATACCTGCCAGTCGCCAGGAACGACGCCAACGTATTCGCGGCTTTACCGTTACCGTCATTCAGATGGGGACATTGGTGGACAATCGGACGCCGCTGTCTGATCACCAGACATTGCGCGTGCAGTTACGTGATGTGGGCTACGGGTATGATGACGGGGTCGTGTATCGCTCGACCGCCTTTATTCAGGCACCCCCCGATGACAGCCTTCCACCGAATTTACACTATTCGGTGATTCACGCCATGGCCGGTCGTACCCTGGAATTACAACTGACACCTGGCCTCCAGTTTCTGGCCAGCCAGTACTCCCCGGTGCCGGTCATGTTGCTGGTCAGTGGTTTGGCGGTGACCCTACTGTTCAGTCTGCTGTTATATCGCTATCAGATACAGGCATTCGGCCTGTCGCGCCAGGCCGAACAAACCACCCTGAACGTTCTGTTTGAGACCAATCCGATCGGTATGCTGATCAGCCGGGCTCGCGACGATTATCCGGTACGCTTCAACAAAGCCTTTTTGGGGTTGCTGGGATGTGACCAGGCCGAATTCAATTATCGGTTTGATCAGGAACCTGATTTCTGGCTGGAACCCGGCATCCGCACGGAAATTCGCCATCGCTTGCGGGTTGAACCGTCCATCGTTGCCCTGGCGATCCGGATACGCTGCTGTCAGGGCGATGGCAGGCATCTGCTCATGACGGTTCATCCGATCGTTTTTCAGTCAGAGCGATGCTTTATCAGCACCTTCGTGGATGTCACTGAACTGGAGCGGGTTCGGCAGCAACTTCAGGATCAGCAAGGCAATCTGGAAAATTTGGTCGAACTGCGTACCCGCCAGTATCGAACCTCCGAATCCCGTTTTCGGGCGATGATCGAACAACCGTTGGTAGGTATCTTCATTCAGCAGGAGGGGCGATTGATCTACGTCAATCCGGCCCTGGTGCAGATGTTCGGGTATGCCGATGCGGATGAAATGATGGAACGATTCCACACCGGTTTTATTTCCGGTTGCATACTGCGGGAAATGGCCAAAGACGCTGATCAACCGGTACACCTGGAACGAATGATGCGCCGGGACGGACGCTTGATTGATACCGAGATTCACACCCATTCGATCATATTGGACAGCGAAAGCCAGTTGATGGGGGTGGTGCTGGACGTAACCCGGCGGGTACGTGAGGCCCGCTTGCGTGAGGAAATTGCCCAGCGACTGCAGATTGCGGTGCAGAGCGGTTCAATCGGGCTGTGGGAGTGGAACGTCCAGACTGACCGGGTGTATTACTCACCCGAATGGAAAAAACAACTGGGCCATGAACCGGAAGAAATTTCGGATCATTTCCGCGAATGGTACGACCGGGTTCATCCTGACGATATTGAACCGACCATGGAGGTTGTGGCGCGCTATCTGGAACAACGTCCACAGGGTGGGTACGAGACGGAATTCCGCATGCGGCACCGGGACGGTTCGTACCGCTGGATACTGTCGCGGGGGGCCATGATCAGCGAGGGAGATAGCGTCCGCCAGAGTATTCTGCTGGGCACTCACATTGACATCACGGATCAGAAAAAGCGGGAGGAGGCGATTCAGTTGCTGGAACACCGTCACCGCTTTGCCCTGGAAACCCTCGGGGTTGGTGAGTGGGAATCCAACCCGGCAACCGGTGAAATCAGCCGTTCACCGCTACACGACCGTATCTTTGGTTACGAGGAGCCCCTCCCGTACTGGAGCATTGAACGCTTCATGAGTCATGTCCTGCCGGAAGACCGGCCTCAGGTTCAGCAGGCCATGGAATACATCAGGCGTGAAAAATTGTGCAGTGACACCCATTGCCGCATCCGGCGACCGGATGGCGAGATTCGCTGGATTTACGGACGCGGGCGCATTCGTACGGATGCGGCCGGCACCGAGATGGTGGCCGGTGTGATCATGGACATCACCGATCAGCAACGTACCGCTCTGGCTCTCAGGGATAGCGAAGCCCGTCTGGCCCTCTTCATAGAACATGCCCCGGCTGCCCTGGCCATGTTTGACCGCAATATGTGCTATCTGGTGGCCAGCCGTCGCTGGCGTGAGGATTATCAACTGCAGGCTGCCGATCTTGCTGGCCAGTCCCACTATGAACTCTTTCCGGCCATGCCGGAACACTGGCGCGAGGCCCATCGCCAAGGTCTCGGGGGTCAGCAGGTCTCTTGTGAGGAGGATATTTACACCTGGCCCAATGGCAGACAGCAGTGGCTGAACTGGGCCATCCACCCCTGGTACAGTGCCGACGGCCAGGTGGGCGGAATCATCCTGTTTACTTCGGACATCACCGAGCGCAAACAGGGCCAGTTGCTGCTGGCGGAGAGTGAAAGCCGTTTCCGCAGCCTGTTTGAACACCTGCCGGTCGCTTATCAGTCACTGGATATTCACGGCAACTGGGTGGATGCAAATGACAAAATGGCCGAATTACTGGGATTTGATTCACCGGAGCAAATGATCGGCCTTGATTTTTGCCGTTTCTGGGATGATTCAATCCGGGATCAGTTCGATACCGCCTATGATGAGTTCAAGGCAGAGCATCGGGTCGAGGGCGAACTCAAATTGGTACGACGCGATGGGGTCACCCTCACGGTTCTGGTGTCGGGTCGCATTCAACGGGATGTGGAGGGGCGGTTCCTGCGCACCCACTGTGTGGTGATCGACGTTACTGAACAACGGCGCATGGAAAACAGCATCCGCGAACTGAACGCCGGTCTGGAGCACAAGGTAGAGGAACGCACCGAGGCACTGCGTCTGAGCGAACTGAAGGCCCGCCAGATTATTGCCTGCAGCCCCATCGCCATGCTGCTGGTCAGGGAGGATGGCCATATTGAGTTGGCCAATCGCAAGGCGGGCGAATTATTCCACTGCGATCATGAGGCTCTGCAAGGGCGTCTGGTTGATGATTTTGTGCCGATCAGCCAACGGGAGCGGCACCGGCAGTCCCGTATCGGTTTTGTGCAGGTCACTCAACCGCTGCCGGTTTACCTGGATCAGGACGTCAAGGCACTGCTCAGTGATGGCAGTGAAGTTCCGGTGGAAATTGGCCTGGGCACCACACTCATTGGGGAAACCCGCTACATTATCGCTTCGCTGCTGGACATCAGTCGGCGCGTTACCGCCGAACAGCAAATACAAAGTGCCTTCAGGCGTCTGAGCCTGGCGACTGAGGCGGCGGATGTGGGTATCTGGATCTGGAACTTCGCGGACGATTCACTCGAATGGGACGAACGCATGTTCGCCTTGTACGAACCCCCCGCCCACATACGTCAGAGCAAACTGTATTACGAGGCCTGGTACACCCGCCTGCATCCTGAAGAACGCGATAGTGTAGCGCGGCATTTGTGGGTGGCCCGCAACACCCTGACCGAATGGCAGGATGATTTCAGGCTGTTGTTTCCTGATGGCCGGATTCGTCACATTCATGCGGCGGCGGTAGTGGAGGCCGATGCTTACGGTCAGCCGGTTCGGATGATCGGCATCAACCGCGACATTACCCGGCAGCGATTGTTTGAAGCAGAGCTGCAGGAAGCCCGTCAACTGGCAGAAACTGCCAATCGGGCGAAGGGGGAATTCCTTGCCAATGTCAGTCATGATATTCGCACCCCGATGAACGCGATCATCGGGCTGACCGCACTCACCCTCGACACCGTGCTGGATTCACGGCAGAGGGACTATCTGACCAAGGTTGACCGGGCTGCCCGGGCCTTGCTGCGTTTGCTTAATGACATACTGGATTATTCCAAGATCGAGGCCGGTTTCATGGAGCTGGAATCCGCCCCTTTTGATGTAGAAAGCGTCATCAATACGGTGGCAGACCTCTACAGCGATCAGATCAAGGGCAAGGGACTGGTCTGGAAACTGGAACTGGATTCACGTCTACCACGTTTTCTGAGTGGTGATGCCCTACGCTTTAACCAGATACTATCCAATCTGATTGGCAACGCGCTTAAATTCACCGAACAGGGATCAGTCAGCCTGTTCGTCAGGGTTCTGGATTTTACTGAAACCGGCCTGCTGGTTGAGACAACCGTAACCGACACCGGCATCGGCATTGCGCCGGAACAGCAGGTTCGGCTGTTCTCCAGTTTTGAACAGGCCGATACCTCCACCACCCGCAAGTATGGGGGCACCGGACTGGGCCTGGCCATTACCCGGCGACTGGCTGAGTTGATGGGAGGCCAGATCACGCTGGAAAGCAGCCTCGGTCAGGGCAGTACCTTCCGGGTGGTTCTGCCGTTCAAGCTGACGACACAAGCCGGGTTGCCCCCTGCGGTGCCCACTACCGTTTCCGATCTGAACGAACTGGCCCGGCCTCTGCGCGGTTGCCGTATTCTGGTGGTAGATGACCAGGAGAACAACCGTTTACTGGTAGGCGACTGGCTGAAATCAGTAGGGCTTGAGGTCACTCTGGCCGAGAGCGGCATGGAAGCCTTGAGCCTGATTCATCCGCAGAGCCACGCGGCTGTGCTGATGGATGTGCAAATGCCGGAAATGGATGGTTATCAAACCACGGCCCGCATACTGAGCCAGTTGGGCAATTCTGCACCGCCCATCATTGCCCTGACGGCCATGGCCATGTCGCGTGATCGCCAGGCCTGTTTGGCGGCCGGTATGGTGGATCATCTCACCAAACCCGTTGACGTTGATCGTCTGGTAAAAACCCTGCTGAAATGGGTGAGGCCGGTCGAAACAACCCAGGTTGAAACAACCCGATTGAATCCGGCCAACCAGGCAGAACTGGAATCCCGACTGGAACAACTACAGCAACAACTGACAGACAATAACCTCTCGGCCCGACGTACCGCCGAACAAATTGAAAGCCTGTTGCAGCAAACCCGATCAGGCATGACCTTCCGACCGGTGCTTGAAGCCACCCGCAAGCTGCAAACCGGTGTTGCACTGGAAGCATTGGCCCGGTTTCGGGAACATTTAGTGGCTAAAGAACAGGAACCGGGGTAAGTACTCAGCCCCGCAGGCCGTCCGAACCCTGGTCGACCATGCAGCCAAACGCCAGGCCAAATACCCGCTACGGCATCAAAACCGCCCGGAAGATGTACGAAAAAACCAGGGCGGCAGGCATCAAAATCACTCTGCGTGTGGTAGACTGCCTACCCATGAATACACCAACCGCACCCATCGATTCTGATACCGTTCGTAACCGTGACTGGCACCGTCTGCTGGGCGTGTTTCTGACCGTTTACTTCAAGGACAGCCCCTATGAGGTTGAAATTGAGCGCGATTTATCCAGCAAACGGCAACTACTGGACATGAGCGTCATCCAGCAGCATGCCGACATGCCGTTTGACCGCTACCCCGATGGCCTGGAGAATATGGTCCGGTATAATCTGATCAGCTACAAATCGCTGCATGAAGCGTTTGGACTGTGGAGCCTGCTTGAACTGCTGGGCCACTACGTAAACTACCGCAAACAGATTGGCCCGCCTGAATCCGGCTCCCCGACCAAACGGGTACCGGC
>CAIVXW010000477.1 GCA_903910005.1 uncultured Methylococcaceae bacterium | reverse complement strand
TTGATTTGACGGGCTTATGGAGAACCACGCATGTCATCCCCTCCGCTTAACGTACTGGTACTTTGTACCGGCAATTCCTGCCGCAGCATACTGGCTGAAGCCCACATCAATCATCTGGGACAGAGCCGTCTCAAGGCCTGGAGTGCCGGTAGTCACCCGGTAGGCCAGGTCAATCCGCAGGCTCTGGCGACGCTGAGTCGTCACGGTTGGCCCGTTGAGGGCTATGCCAGTAAATCCTGGGACGACCTCGGCGCGGTTGCGTTTGATCTGCTCATCACGGTATGCGACTCGGCAGCCGGAGAAACCTGCCCGGCCTACCTGGCACCGGTTGCCCGGGGCCACTGGGGCTTACCCGATCCTGCTGCCGTCACCGGTCACCCTGAACGCATCGAAGCGGCATTTGAAAGCACTTACGCCGCGCTGGAACAACGCATTACTGCCCTTCTGGCGGAGCCGCTGGAGAGCCTGACTCCCGTCGAGCGATCCGCCTGCATCAACCGGATTGGAGCCCTGGCAGCAACCACCCCGCCCTGACGGGCTGTAATTTTCTTCTGGAGTAACCGATGAACCTGTTTGAACGCTACCTGAGTGTCTGGGTCATCCTGTGCATGCTGATCGGAATCGGTATCGGCAAAGGGTTGCCGGAACCGGTCGCCACGCTGCGCGGACTGGAATATTCCCACATCAACCTGCCGATAGCCGTGCTGATCTGGCTGATGATTTACCCCATGATGCTGAAAGTGGATTTTGCTGCCGTGGCAGGGGTTGGCAAAAACCCCCGGGGGCTGCTGATTACCCTGGGCGTGAACTGGCTGGTCAAACCCTTCAGCATGGCCCTGCTGGGCTGGCTGTTCTTTCAACACCTGTTTCTGCCCTGGCTGGGCGCAGAGGCGGCCAATCAATACACGGCCGGTGTCATCATTCTGGCCGCCGCTCCCTGTACCGCCATGGTATTTGTCTGGAGTTACCTCACTGAAGGCGACCCCGCCTACACCCTGGTACAGGTTGCACTGAATGATCTCATCATGCTGGCGGTGTTTGCCCCCATCGTCAAATGGCTGGTATCGGGGGCATCCACCCTGGACGTCCCTTTTGATGTATTACTGTATTCGGTGGTGACCTTTATCGTCATTCCGCTAACCGCCGGTGTCATCAGTCGCAGCAGCCTGGTATCGCTGAAAGGGCTTGACTGGTTCGAGCAACGTTTTCTGCCGACCCTGCACCCGCTGGCGGTGACCGCCCTGCTGCTGACCCTGATCCTCATTTTTGCCTTTCAGGCGGACAACATCACCCAGCGTGGCCTGCACGTGGCACTGATTGCCGTGCCCATCTTGTTGCAGGTGTATCTGAATGCCGGTTTGATCTACGGCCTGATGAAGGTTTTTAGGGTCGACTATGCCATCGCGGCTCCCGGTGCCCTGATCGGAGCCAGCAATTTCTTTGAACTGGCGGTTGCCACGGCCATTACCCTGTACGGCCCGGAATCAGGCGCGGCACTGGCTACCGTGGTGGGGGTTCTGGTTGAAGTTCCGGTCATGTTGTCGGTTTGTTCGCTGTGCCGACGCACACGGGGATGGTTTGCGACAGCACAGGCCTGATTGCAGGCTGTATCACCTGGCAGATCGGCAGAATAGTCAGCCTTTCCACCCTGAAGGGGCGGTTGAGGGGGCAATCGCAGAGTCCGGGCGTATTCGCTGCAGGGATGAAAAAACGGCCTCGGTTCAGCGAGAGAGACTACAGGCCAGTTTCAAAAAAGAATGGTGGGAGGGCAATTGATCTTCCGCTGGCACCACGCCTTGCGGTTCGGAACAGTCCACCGGCGGCCAGGATGGCCGCGCTACTTTCATCCCTCACCCCGTTTATAATGGGCCGGCTATTCATGCCCGGCCTGGCCTTCGTCAGGTTCGTAATCTGCCATCCCGATCCGTTTTTCGAATAACCTGACATGACCCAACAGCCTTCTGAATCCCGCCCCCTGACCAGTGGTTTGGTCGTTTATCGTCGCCTGCTCGGCTATGGTCTGCCTTACTGGAAAATGTTTGTGCTATCGGTGCTGGCCATGGTGAGTTATGCTGCCCTGGGACCTGCGTTTGCCAAATTGATACAGCCATTGATTGATGGCAG
>CAIVXW010000476.1 GCA_903910005.1 uncultured Methylococcaceae bacterium | reverse complement strand
GTCCTGCCCCATCGAGCGGTATCAACACAAACTGCTGCGTAAAAGCTGCTTTATTGGGTATCGACATGATTGCGGCGTATTCCCCGGAGGCGCGAGGTCGCTCTGAGCACGCCTTCGCCACGCACCAGGGCAGACTGCCCAAGGAACTGGCCTTGGCGGGCATTACAGACATGGCGGCGGCCAACCGCTATTTGCGTGAGAGCTATATGCCGATGTTCAACAAGGAGTTCGCCCAACCACCGCAAGAGGAAGGTACGGCGTTTGTCCCCTTCGTGGGCGGCTCCTTGAACGACATTTTGTGTGAACAGTTCGAACGCACGGTGGGTAAGGACAATTGTGTAAAGTTCGAAGGACTTGCCCTGCAGATACCCGGTGACCAACGTCGCCACCACTACGTCAAAGCAATGGTACGGGTACACCGCTACAGAGACAATAGCTTGGCGGTCTTCCATAGCCCCCGCTGTCTGGCGCACTACTGTTGACAACAGTAGTTGCTGACGGAATTTGTTGTTCAGCCAGGTAGCGGTTTTTCAGCCTGACGTAGCCATCGCGGGAGACGCGCAGGTATTCCCGCTCTTCCGGTTTGAGCGGGCGAACCGGGCGGGCGGGGCTGCCGACGTAAAGGTAGCCGCTGTCGAGCCGCTTGCCCGGCGCGACCAGGCTGCCGGCACCAATCATGACCTCGTCCTCCACCACGACACCGTCCATGACAATGGCTCCCATGCCAATCAGACACAGGTCACCGATGCGGCATCCGTGCAGAATGACCCGATGACCTACCGTTACGCCACAGCCAATAATCAGCGGGTAACCGTCCGGATTGTGCCCGGTGCGCTGGGTAACGTGCAGGACGCTGCCGTCCTGGATGTTGCTTTGGGCACCGATGCGGATGTGGTTGACATCCCCCCGAACCACGGTTTGCGGCCAAAGTGAGACGTCATCGTCCAGCAGGACGTCACCGATTACGGTGGCACTGTCGGCCAGGTACACATTCAGGCCCGGTCGGGGCCGTATGCCCTGGCAGGTTTGCAGCGTCATGGCAGGGATCGGGAGGCCTTTTCTTCAAGGCCGGAAAGGCCAAACCGGCGTTGCAACTCGGCCAGAACCTGACGGTGACTCAAACCCTGGTGAGACAACAGCACCAGGGTGTGAAACCAGAGGTCGGCCACTTCATGAATCAGTGGGTCGGCCTGGCCCGCCTTGCCGGCAATCACGGTTTCAGTGGCTTCCTCGCCAATTTTTTTAAGTATGGTGTCCAACCCCCTGTGATGCAGGCTGGCCACGTAGGATTGATCGGGCGATTGGGTTTTGCGCTGTTCCAGCACATCGGCCAGAGCGTCCAGAATGTCCATCATTTGACCTGTTGGTAAAGTGTTTCGGGTGACTGGAGTACGGGTTGATCGGTATGCCACTGGCCGTCCCGCAGGATGCGGTAAAAGCAACTGTGCCGTCCGGTGTGGCAGGCGATGCCGCCGGTCTGCTCCACGCCGAGCAGGATGACGTCGGCATCGCAGTCCAGCCGCAGATGGGTGATTTTCTGCCGGTTGCCGGATTCCTCCCCCTTGCGCCAGAGTTTTTGCCGGGAGCGCGACCAGTAAACGGCGTAGCCCTCACAGGCGGTCAGGGTGAGGGCTTCCCGGTTCATCCAGGCCACCATCAGCACCGTGCCGGTTGCCGCGTCCTGGGCAATCGCCGGAATCAGGCCGTCGCCGTTCCAGCGGATTTCATCCAGCCAGTCAGTGGTGGTGTTCATCGGTTACTCCACGGGGAAACCCCGCCCGTCAGGGCAGGGTAGTTGATGTTCTGACCCTCACGCCGCGACCGCTTAGATGCTGCCTGGCTTGTTGCAGGGTGTATTCGGCAAAGTGAAAAATGCTGGCGGCCAGCACGGCATCGGCCTTGCCCAGGGTGACACCGTCGGCCAGATGGTCGAGGGTTCCTACGCCGCCCGAGGCAATCACCGGTACGGTCACGGCTTCACTGACCCTGCGGGTGAGTTCCAGATCAAATCCCTGGCGGGTGCCGTCCCGGTCCATGCTGGTCAGCAGAATTTCTCCCGCCCCGAGGGCGACCATCTTGCGAGCCCAGTCAATGGCATCCAGCCCGGTGGGTTTGCGTCCGCCGTGGGTGAATATTTCCCAGCGCGGAGGCGTGGTGCTGACCTGCTTGGCATCAATGGCGACAACGATACACTGGGAGCCAAAGCGTTCGGCTGCCTCATGGACAAATTGGGGATTGTGTACCGCAGCGGTGTTGATGCTCACCTTGTCGGCACCGGCATTGAGCATTCTGCGAATATCGTCAAGGGTACGGATGCCGCCACCGACGGTCAGGGGAATGAAGACTTCACCGGCAACCCGTTCAACGACATGAACCAGGGTATCGCGGTTATCGGCACTGGCGGTAATGTCAAGGAAGGTCAGTTCGTCGGCACCTTCCTGATCGTAGCGACGGGCGATTTCAACCGGATCCCCGGCATCCTGGATGTCGAGAAAGCGAACGCCCTTGACGACACGGCCAGCATCGACGTCCAGGCAGGGTATGATGCGCTTGGCCAGCATGGTCAGTACCGGGCCGCAACCTTGAGGGCTTCGGCAAAATCGAGGGTACCCTCGTAGATGGCCCGTCCGGTAATGGCACCGGTGACGCCGTCTTCGATGAGGGTTCCCACGGCATGGATGTCGGCGATATCGCTGATGCCGCCGGAGGCGATGACCGGAATGTGGATGGCACGGGCGAGGCGGGCAGTCGCCTCAATGTTGACCCCCTGCAGCATTCCGTCCCGACTGATGTCGGTATAAATGATGGCCTCCACGCCGTCGTCCTCAAATTTTTGCGCCAGATCCACCACGTCATGGTGAGACAGTTTGGACCAGCCATCTATGGCAACCTTGCCGTCTTTTGCATCCAGACCAACGATGATGTGATTGGGAAATTCAGCCGCCACTTCCCGCACGAAATGCGGGGCACTGACAGCCTTGGTACCAATGATGACGTAATCCACCCCGGCATTGAGGTAGGCCTGAATGGTATCCTGGTCACGTATTCCGCCCCCGGCCTGGAGGCAGATGTCAGGGTACGCCTTGCGGATGGCATAAATGACTTCGCCGTTGCGGGGCTTGCCGGCAAAGGCACCGTCCAGATCAACCAGATGCAGGCGTTGGGCTCCGGCGTCAATCCAGCGACCGGCCATGGCGACCGGATCATCGGAGAACACCGTATCATCCTCCATGCGCCCCTGGCGCAGACGGACACACCGGCCATCCTTGAGGTCTATTGCGGGAATCAGCAGCATGGCAGCGAACCCCGGCAATCACGGTGGCAGAAAGGCTTGCACGAGACAAAACCCTGCCTTTGACGGGCGCGGAACAGGTTTGAGTTCATGATGGTATGCTCAGGTTGACAAGGGGTTGCGGGTGCCATCCCAGGCCAAAAAATTGGCCAGCAGGCGAAGCCCGGCTGATTGGCTTTTTTCCGGGTGAAACTGTACTGCGAAGAGATTGTCCCGCGCCAGGGCCGAGGTAAAGGGAAACGAATAGTCCGTGGTTGCGGCCTGATCGGCTTTATCGGAAGGACAGACATGGTAGCTGTGTACGAAATAAAACCAGGAGCCGGGAGGCACGCCCTGCCAGAGCGGGTGTTCCCCGACCGGATTGACCTGGTTCCAGCCCATGTGGGGAATTTTGAGGGCAGAACCGGCGATGTCGGTTAGATCCTTGCCAAAATGCCGAACCGTTCCCGGTATGATGCCCAGACAGTCGATGCCGTCGTTTTCCTCGCTGTGATCCAGCAGGGCCTGCATGCCCAGGCAGATACCCAGCAGGGGCTTTTGTCGTGATACTTCACGAATGACGTCAATCAGGGCCAGTTCACCGAGTCGGGCCATGCAGTCACGCATGGCACCTACGCCGGGAAATACGACGTGGCTGGCCTGCCGTATTGCATCGCCTTCATGAGTGACGATGACTTGATCCGGCGCATCAGCAACACGCTGCAGGGCTTTGGCGATGGAGTGCAGATTCCCCATTCCATAATCAATGACGGCTACGGTGGACATGTTGCGGCTGGCTAGAGTTGACCTTTGGTCGAGGGAATGATGTCCGGGGCGCGACTGTCATGCTCCACGGCCATGCGGAGAGCCCGCCCGAATGCCTTGAAAAGGGTCTCGGCGATGTGGTGGGCATTCTGACCCTTGAGGTTGTCGATGTGGAGGGTTACCCGGGCATGATTGACAAACCCCCGGAAGAATTCCAGCAGCAAGTCCACATCCAGTGTGCCAATGCGTTCACGGGGAAATTCAACCCCGTACCACAACCCCGGCCGTCCGGAGAGGTCGATGACCACCCGTGACAGGGCTTCGTCCAGCGGTACATAGGCATGGCCGTAGCGATGGATGCCTTTTTTGTCGCCCACCGCCTCGGCCAGGGCCATGCCCAGGGTGATGCCGATGTCTTCTACGGTGTGGTGGTCGTCAATCTGCAGGTCACCGTCGGCGGTGACTTCAATATCCATCATGCCGTGGCGTGCTACCTGATCCAGCATGTGATCGAGAAAGGGAACACCGGTGTTGAGGGCACTGTGCCCGGTGCCGTCAAGGTCAAGCCGGAGCCTGATACGGGTTTCCCGGGTGTTGCGTTCTACGTCTGCGACACGCTTGTTCATGGTGAGGGGGGAGGATTAACGGGATTCAGGGGCGGTATTGTCCGCGAAGCCGGGGATTCAGGCAACCCGGCATCAATAAATCTTCGGGCATAAAAAAACCCAGACAGACTGGGTTTTTTCATCAACACTTGCACCGGAGCCTCCTTGTCCTTTCGGACACGGAGGAACAGCACGATTCCTGGTCAACCGGACTTTCGGGCGTTACCCCTCAAGCCCATCCCTTCAGGGATGGAAGGTCGACGATGGCCCTTGTTCCATGAGTAGCCATGAGTGATTCATGGCGTCCCCAAGGGGATTCGAACCCCTGTCGCCGCCGTGAAAGGGCGGTGTCCTGGGCCTCTAGACGATGGGGACTTCAACTTCATACCACGTATCTGGTGGAGCCAGCGAGGATCGAACTCGCGACCTCAACAATGCCATTGTTGCGCTCTCCCAGCTGAGCTATGGCCCCGCCTGATGTGGAAGGGGCGCATTCTATAGGGCGCATCCGGGTTTGTCTAGCCTCTGCCGCCAATAAATTCGAGGGCGCGTTGTATCCTGATCCGGGTGGTATCACGCCCCAGAATTTCCAGGGTCAGGTCAATCGGCGGTGACACTGCCGTACCGGATACCGCGACCCGTAGCGGTTGGGCAACCAGCCCCATTTTGACGCCCAGGGCTTCAGCCGTTTGTGCTATGGCCTGATGCAGGCTGCTCCGCTCCCAGTCAGCCAGCTCATCCAGTCGAATTTGCAGGGCTTCAAGGCACCGTGCGGCCTCGGTTGTCAGATTCTTGCTGGCAGCCTTTTCGTCATACTGATCGAATTCCCGATAGAAAAAAGCACTGCTGCTGGCCATATCGACCAGGGTTTTGTTGCGTTCGCGCTGGGCCTTGACGATTTCCACCGGGTCAGGGCCTTTGGCCGGATCAATGCCGAGCTGCCCCAGATGCCAGCGCAGATGATGGGCCACGTGGGCGGGATCGGCGTGCATCAGGTAATGATGATTCAGCCAGAGCAACTTGTCCGGGTTAAAGGTCGACGCCGAGTGGTTAATGTTGTCGATTTCAAACAGGCTGATCATTTCATCCAGCGCAAAAATTTCCTGATCGCCGTGTGACCAGCCCAAACGCACCAGATAGTTGAGTACCGCTTCCGGCAGATAGCCGTCGTTACGGTATTGCATGACGCTGACCGCACCGTGCCGCTTCGACAACCGTGCGCCGTCGGCCCCCAGAATCATCGGAACATGGGCGTAGACCGGCGGCTCCGCCCCCAGAGCCTTGAGGATGTTGATCTGGCGGGGCGTATTGTTGAGATGGTCGTCACCCCGTATGACGTGGCTCACCCGCATGTCGAGATCGTCGACGACTACGGTGAAATTATAGGTAGGGGTGCCGTCGGAGCGGGCAATGATCAGATCATCCAGTTCGCGGTTGCTGACCACCACCCGGCCCCGTACCCGATCCTCAATCACGACATCGCCGTCATCCGGGTTGCGGAAGCGAACCACCGGATCCACCCCGCTGCGCGGTTCCTGGCGATGACGGCAACGCCCGTCATAACGGGGTTTTTCCCGGTTGGCCATTTGTTCGGCCCGCAGGCTGTCCAGTTCGTCCCGGGTGCAGTAGCAATGATAGGCCTTGTTTTCGGCGAGCAGCCGGGCCGTCAGTTCGCGGTATCGCTCAAACCGGTGGGTCTGAAAGAACGGCCCTTCGTCATATTCCAGCCCCAGCCAGGTCATGCCTTCGAGAATGGCGTTGACGGATTCGGCGGTGGAGCGTTCAAGATCGGTATCTTCAATGCGGAGGATGAAGGTGCCACCGTGTTTTCTGGCATAAAGCCAGGAGAACAGGGCGGTACGGGCACCGCCGATGTGCAGGTAACCGGTGGGGCTGGGGGCAAAGCGGGTTCGTAGGCTCATGGTGAAAACGTGTGCTGAAAAGGCTTTTATGATAGCAAATCGCTGTATCCGCTGAATGAATCAGGTTTTATGGATGGACAACCCGGCGTAATATCGTTTTTTCTTATACATTGCTTTGAAACATTCTATTTTACTATGGATGGTGAAGACGGTTAGGCTATGTCTGCCCTGACAACCAGAAACACCGAGGTTCCCCCATGATGTCACCCCTGCACCGCTTGACCTGTATCCGCGATCTGGCATCCCGCCATGACACCTTCATGGTGGATCAGTGGGGTGTGTTGCACGATGGCCAGTCGGTTTATCCGGGCGTTGTCGACTGCCTGGCGCGATTGCAGGATGCCGGCAAACAGGTCATTCTGCTCAGCAACTCGGGCAAACCGGCTGCCGCCAATTTGCCGCGACTGGTGCAGTTTGGCATTCTGCCCACCCATTACACCCACCTGGTTACTTCCGGTGATCTGGCGCGTCTGATGCTGGAAAGGCGGGAATATCCCTTTACGGTGGAACTGGGACAGCGTTATTTATTCCTGGGGAGTGATGACAATCAAAGCCTGATGGACGGCCTGCCCCTGGAACCGGTTGATTCAGTAGCAGCAGCCGATTTCATCCTGTTGTCGGGTGTGCGCGATGACCGGGACGGATTGTTCTATCATACCCTGCTGAATCAGGCCCTGGCCGCCGGTCGCCCCCTGATTTGCATCAACCCGGACCGGGTTCGCTTCTCGGCAGGCCGGTTCAGCTTCAGTGCCGGTGCGGTGGCGGAAGCCTACCGTGCCATGGGCGGCAGCGTCCATTTCATCGGCAAACCGCACCCGGCCATTTATGCCCATTGCAGAAGCCTCTTGCCTGACCTGCAACCCGCCCGCACCCTTGCAGTGGGCGATTCGCTGTACCATGACATAGGAGGCGGTGCCCGTTTTGGCGCGGCCACGGCCTGGGTCATGGGCGGCATCCACCAGACCTTCATCCGCTACGTGGGCGATGACGTATGTGCGGAGCCGGACTGGGTGCTGAAACGGTTCAGTTGGGACGAATGAACCCATCGTCCCCGGCTGAATCCCATTTGACTTACCTTAATCTGACAGGAAACAACAATGACCAAAAAATATGTGTATGCCTTTTCCGAAGGTGATGGCCACAACAAGCACCTGCTGGGCGGCAAGGGAGCCAATCTGTGTGAGATGACCCAGATCGGGCTGAATGTTCCGCCCGGTTTCGTCATTACCACCGAAGCCTGCCTGGAATACCTTGAAAACCGGCAGTTGCCGGCCAGTCTGCTGCAAGAGGTTCATCAGCACATCACCCAACTGGAACGCCAAACCGGCAATACCTTCGGGGGTACCGATCAGCCGTTGCTGGTTTCAGTGCGTTCGGGTTCGGCCATTTCCATGCCGGGAATGATGGACACCATCCTCAATCTTGGACTCAACCAGCATACCCTGCAGGGCTTGATCCGGCGGACGGGGGACGAGCGGTTTGGGTACGATGCCTACCGCCGGTTCATCCAGTTGTTCGGCAAAATCGCACTCGGGGTAGCCGATGAACATTTCGACCGGGCCTTTGAGGACGTTCGGCACGCGGCCGGGGTCAAGGTGGACGTAGGGCTTCATGCCGAACATCTCAGGGATATCAGCGAACGTTTTCTGGCCATCGTACAGGAACAAACCGGCCAGCCGTTCCCGCAGGATGTGTTTGAACAACTGGAAATTGCCATTCAGGCGGTATTTAACTCATGGACGGGCAAGCGGGCCATTGATTATCGGCGCGAATTCAAAATTACCCCGGACATGGCCAACGGCACCGCCGTGAATGTAGTCACCATGGTGTTCGGCAACATGGGCAATGATTCGGCCACGGGGGTGGGCTTTACCCGCAACCCGGCGACCGGCGAAAACGAAATGTACGGTGAATATCTGGTCAACGCCCAGGGAGAAGACGTGGTGGCGGGTATCCGCACCCCGAAGCCGGTGCATGAAATGCAGGAGGAAATGCCTGAACTTTACCGGCAACTGGTAGAACTGCGCCACAAACTGGAAAACCATTACCACGAAGTGCAGGACTACGAATATACCATTGAGAAGGGCATACTCTATTGCCTGCAGACCCGCAACGGCAAAATGAACGCCGCTGCCCTGGTGCGTACCTCCGTGGAAATGTGCCAGGCGGGGTTGCTCTCGCGTGAACAGGCATTGATGCGGGTCAATCCGGTTGACCTGGAACAACTGCTGCACCCTCGCCTGGATCCCGGCCACGGGATTCCGCCGCTGGCCCAGGGGCTGCCCGCCTCACCCGGTGCTGCCAGCGGTACCTGTGTATTCGATGCCGACCAGGCCGAACATCTGGGCCGGGCCGGGCAGAAAGTCATTCTGGTGCGCGAAGAAACCAAACCTGAAGACATCCACGGCTTTTTTGCCTCACAGGGCATCCTCACCAGCCGGGGCGGCAAAACCTCCCACGCAGCGGTGGTAGCCCGCGGCATGGGCAAAGCGTGTGTCGCCGGTGCCGAAGGCATTCACGTCGACAGCCGCAATCGCTTTGCCCGCATAGGGGAGGTCATTCTGCGTGAAGGCGATGTCATCACCATTGATGGCAGTACCGGTCACGTCTATCTGGGGGAAATTCCTACCCTGCCGCCGGTATTTTCGGACGAACTCAAAACCCTGCTGGGTTGGGCTGACGCCACCGCCCGGGTCAGGGTTCATGCCAATGCCGATACCCCGGAAGGGGCACGGCTGGCGGTGGAACACGGAGCCATGGGCATTGGCCTGTGCCGAACCGAGCGCATGTTCAACGCCAGTGACCGCCTGCCCATTGTGGTGGACATGATTCTGGCCCACACCGCCGACGACCGCAAAGCCGCCCTCGACAAACTTTTGCCGATCCAGCGGGAGGACTTCAAAGCCATGTTTACCATCGTGGCCCCGCATCCGGTGACCGTGCGGTTGCTGGATCCCCCCATGCATGAGTTCCTTCCGGCAGAAAACCAGTTGATTGACGAGCTGGCCAGCCTGAGGGATTACCTGACTGTGGTCAAGGGCAGGCAGGCCGCCCGCAGTGCCCTGGGCATTCCGCCATTCAGTGAAGATCTGACCGAAGATCAGGTGGGCAGCATTATCCTCAAAAAGGAACACATGCTGGAGAAAGTCAGGGAACTGCATGAAATCAACCCCATGCTGGGCAACCGGGGGGTTCGGCTGGGGCTGACGTATCCTGAAATTTATGAGATGCAGATTCGGGCCATTCTGGAAGCGACCGCAGAGTGCCTCAAACTCGGCTGTGCGGTACAACCGGAAATCATGGTGCCGCAGGTGGTCAACGTGCAGGAACTGGAACGGGTCAGGGCGGCGGTTGACCGGATCAGGGCCGATGTGGAAGCCCGCAGCGGAATCAGCCTCTCATTCCGTTTTGGCAGCATGGTGGAAACCGTCAGGGCGTGTCTCCGGGCCGGGGAGCTGGCCGGGCAGGCCGAGTTTTTCTCGTTCGGTACCAACGACCTGACCCAGGCAACCTTTTCCTTCTCCCGCGAGGATGCCGAAAACAAGTTCCTGCCACTTTACACTGACAGCGGCATCCTCAAGGACAATCCGTTTGAGGTACTCGACACCCTGGGCGTCGGCAAGCTGATGCAGGTGACGGTGCAATCAGGCCGGGAAGCCAACCCGGCAATCAAGATCGGCATCTGCGGCGAACAGGGCGGACATCCGGCTTCCATTCAGTTCTGCCACGGGATTGGTCTTGATTACGTATCCTGCTCACCGCACCGGGTACCGGTCGCCCGGCTGGCGGCTGCCCAGGCTCAAATCCGGGCCAGCCAGACCGCGTCATAGCACGTCTGCAACCGGTTTACAGGGCAGGCCAAACGCGCTGGCAACCGCCGCGTGGGTGACCTGCCCGTGACTGATGTTGAGTCCCCGCGCCAGTGCCGTATTTTCCCTGAGAGCCTGCCGCCAACCCCGGTTGGCGAGCTGCTGGATGTAGGGGAAACTGGCACTGGTCAGGGCCAGGGTTGAGGTGCGGGGCACATTACCCGGCATGTTGGCAACCCCGTAATGGATGATGCCATCGACCGTATAAATGGGGTGGTCGTGGGTGGTGGGTTTGATGGTTTCGACACACCCCCCCTGATCGACCGCCACATCCACAATCACCGCTCCCGGTTGCATCAGGGCCAAATCCTCCTGCAGAATCAGGCGGGGAGCCACCGCACCCGGCACCAGCACGGCCCCGATGACGAGATCGGCCACCGCCAGTTGTTCCAGCAGGTTGTGCCGGTTGGAATAAACCAGTTGTACGTTCGGCGGCAGAATTTCGCTCAGTCGGCGCAGACGCTCCAGCGACAAATCCAGCAACACCACCTGGGCTCCAAGCCCGGCTGCCACCCGGGCAGCGTTAAAGCCCACCACGCCACCGCCCAGTATCAATACCCGTCCCGACGGAACGCCCGGCACACCACTCAACAAGACCCCGCGTCCCCCGTAAATTTTCTCCAGGTACTTGGCTCCCTCCTGCACGGCCATGCGACCG
>CAIVXW010000475.1 GCA_903910005.1 uncultured Methylococcaceae bacterium | reverse complement strand
TCCAGATCAGCCAGCACCTGGGCCTTCTGCCGCAACCAGGTCTTGAGCCGTTCCAGCCCGCCGATACCGTCCAGGGATTCACTGCGCGGGATCATTTCCAGAATGCCGCTTTTCTTGATGATCTGCTCCTTTTCGCCGTACACCAACTGCAAATCTTCCGCGCCGATGCTGCCGTCCTGCTGAAATCCCCGGGTGACAAGATGACGGATTTCGTGCTCGCTGAGTCCCTGAAACGCCAGGGTCAGGGCCGCCAGATCCGGTTCATTGACGGTCGTCTCGAATACAACAGCCTGATCGCGGATGATGGCGCGGATATCCTCCGCAGCGGGCAGGGGCAACTCAAACAGGGTGATGAATTTCTCCAGCTCCGGCGGAACACAGGCAGTATGGGCCACCAGCACAAGGGTGGTTTCACTCGCCGGATGCCGGATCAGACGCTGCGCCAGCGACTTGATCCGGGCAATGGCCAACGGATTATCCTGCAAGGCCCGATGAGCGTCCTTGATGAGCAGGATGTGCTGATCCAGTTCCATATCCGCCCAGATGGACAAGGCCTTGGCCAGATCGCAATACTCCACCAGGCTACGTTTGTGGGTGAAATCAACCATCCCGTCCGCCATATTCCATTCGACAATTTTGCGCTGGTCTTCCTTCGCCAGTGCGGCGATGAGTGAATCGGCTTTATTGTCTTCAAAGGTGACCAGATGAAGAATGGGATAACGGGATAACAGATGGGCGCGTATGTCGTCTATCAGCATGGTTGCTCCGGTTGGATGGGGTTAGAGGTGGCAATCGTTGGCTCGCTTCAGCGAAGGGGATGATCAAGGCAAAGTAATTCCTTGCCCTCAGGGGGGCCGAAATCCTGCTCCACATGAAGGTTTTCCGGGGTGATTCTGGCCAGTAATTCATCGAGGGAATCACTGGGCGTAATCGGTTGAATACTGATCCGGCCGTTTTCAACAGGCACCTTAACGGCTTGATCAGGTACCCGATGAGCGGCTTCCATGACCGCCGCCGGTAAGCGCACGGCGGGGCTATTGCCCCATTTTTTCACGAGTAAAACAGTCATTTTGGACTCCGTTGGTAGAGACAACACGATAAGAACCGCCAACCCTGTACAGGATGTTCTGAGGAACGAACTGCATGGTTTGTGGGTTGACCGATGCGCCTCATTACATCAGCACATGCTATGGTTCTGCAAACCCTGTAACCTTGCCTTTTTGTTTTCATCATAAATATCAGGATCATCAAATTCTTGCTCAAAATACTGACCCGCCTGATAACCAAACAAAATCAGGTTTGAATCCACCCATTTCAGAAATTCCCGCTCACCATCCTGCTCTATGGTTACCGACCAATATCCTTGTGCATAGCCATACAAATACGCGGAAACGCCATTCATAAGCTTTTCGGGAAAGTCTTTGCAAGGAGGATGATAAATCATCCGGTCATAACCGGTATCTGCGGGGTCAATGACTTTGGAAAATCTGAATTCGATGCTACTACGCCAGTTTGCCACATTAAGCAAATAGAGCGCATCAAAACCATTGTTCGATACCTGGATTTCAAAAGTAAAAGAGAAAGCACCCTTCCAGTCATCATAACAATGCCCACTTTCACCATAAGTTTGGCGGAAGGCTGCATAAAAACGGGCCAAATCTTCCAGTAAATCCTGATATTTTTCAGTAGAACGAAATAGATTCGTGCCAGGCCAAGGGTAATCAAAACTGATTGAAATGCTATTCTTGCGCAAAGCACAATATCGCCTGTCACAGATTCTCTGGATTCTGGCAGAGAAATTTTCTTCAGGGTATTTATAGTCTAAAAAACGCCCCATGCCCGCATCATTAAATACCTCATCCAGACTTTTGGCTTGCAAAATGGATTCTGCCCAGGCTTCCAGTTGCAGCGAATCAGCCAGCGTCAGACGCTGTTCTGTTTCTGGCGACAGTTCACCAAATAGACAGCGAAGTTGTCGCCGGATAATGGCAACTGCAGAACTGGATTCATGAGAACTGGCTACGGTTAACGACATAACGATATTCCTGTTGGTAAATGTAGTGCAGCTCAAAACTCCCTGTCCTTCAGCGGCCAGTTGTCCGGCTCTACATAAGACCACTGATCCGTATTGAAACGAACTGTCCAGGTTTTTGGGGTCAGTGGCGTGCCGTTCTCACTCCCGGTAACGGTAATGAGCAAGGGAAATACCTTGTCATTGATCTGCGTGGTGTCGATGTTCAGGGTGGAATCCAGTGCGGTAGACTTGCATTCATCCTCGGCACAGGTGCCTTCATCAGAAAACGAGGCCGCAAAACCGGCCAGTTCCACCACCGTGTTACCCTGCGGGGCCAGCACGGCATAGCGGCTTCCGCAGTAACCCTGGTGACAATCGCCCCAGGTATTTTGCCAGCCCCAATACCCCTCCGGCCCCAGTTTGACCCATTTCCAGTCGGTCGGCGCACTGCCGTTGGCCCCGAGCAGGATTTTGGGCTGACCGGCCACAATATCCGGACGCCCCTCGCGCAGGGCAATGACGAATGCCCCCACCAGGCCGGAGGTAGCATGGGCACCGTCCTGCTCTTGCCCTTCGGCATTGAGTGGCTGGCCGACCGCCAGGACATAGAGTTGGTTTCCGGCAGGGTTCGCCACCTCATCCACCCGGTCGATTTTCATGCAGTAATGCTGCTCATCGACCGCGACCCGCCAGCAGTCCTGGTTTTGATCGTATTGATCGTAGACTTTATTCAGCACAAATTTCGCCCTGTCCTGCGGAGTGGTAGCGGGGCTGGATACCTTCAGCCGCTGGCTCTGATACGCAGTGCAAAGTTGCGGGCTGGTAGTATAAAAATAACTGACTTCAGCCCCTTGCTCGTCCTTGCGTTTGGCCAGTAATGAACGACTGCCATCCGGGTTTTTAACGATCTGGTCGGCGTAGAGGGCCGGGTATTTGCTTTTGAGTTTGGTGCGTTGCTCGTCCAGACTGGCAATCTGGAATTTGTAACAGAGCGGGGCTTCAGCAGGGGCATTACTGGCCGGCGGAGCATCCGCTGCAAAGTAAATACTTACTGCCGGTACTGTCGGTGCGGTAATCCATTCGATTTTCAGGAACGCATCCGTTGTCCCCATGACCTTGCCATTGCCATCATACTGCTTTCCCTTACCCACCGTAACCCTTGCCGGACGGCCGATAAAGGATTGCGGCATTTCCGCATTGTCATTCCAGGACTGACATACCGATGCAGCACACAAGCCGCCATGCTCCTTCCCGGCCGTATCGCGGAGAGTCAAATAACAGTTATCCCCACATTCATACCCGGCAATGACGCCTTCCAGGGTGGTTTCTTTGGCATTCCCCGTAACCAGATACAAACTGCCTGCCAGCAGTAATCCGGCAGTTATTCTATTTTTCATCATGAGTCTCCTCTTGGGTAAAAAGACGGTATTTTCGGATTGGATTTGGTGCAGGATCGGTTGGCCAGCTTGACCGATGCGCTTCCTTACGTCAGCACATCCTATGGTTCTGACAACGGCACGCCCTGTGGTGCGGTATGGCTTTTACCAAAACCAGAACACTAACCGCCGCGAACTAACCGAACCGCGAGGCTGCAATGGCGGCCGTAGTAGTTGACATTGCCATCGTTGAAACTGACAACCCAGGCGCTACTGGAATCGCCGACATACGGCGACGACGACCAAAACCGCTCTGATGGCATGTCCGGAAAACCGGAGGCCGGCTTATGCCGACTGTCATCCACCAGACTGGCCAGTTCGTCTTTGGTGGGCACTCGCCAGGTCAGCCCGGTTTCTTGTGCCACGCGTTCGGCATAATCAGAGGCTTGGTCAAACGTCAGGTTTTCCGCAATCGCCCGCTGCCAGATCAGCCCGGTTTGATGATCCAGCACTTCAGTACCATCGGCTGACATCTCATACCGCCCAGCTATCAGGGTCTTGGGCTCGCTCACCGGTTTTTTCAGTGCTACCCCCGCTTCCGGTGGCGGGTTGAACATCGCCGCGACATCGTCCGGGTGGGCGTCAACTTCCAGCAGCGCACACAAGGCCAGACATAACTCGACATCCCCCAGGTTTTGTTCCAGCAACCCGGCAGTGGCTTCAACCAGGCTCTCCAGCCGTCTGGACTTGAACCAGCGGCCTAGTTGCCCACTACGGGCAAGAGTGACAATCTCACTGGTGATATTGTTCTTCAATTCATCCAGATTCCTGACTTTGGTACCGTTCAGCGGCAAGTCAAATTTGATAAGGGTCATGGTTTTTCCTTGGTGAAGTTTGGATTTTGTGAGCCGCAGGGATAACACCGCTTTGGCGCAGTGTTATCCCTTTGGGCCGAGGACTTGGCGTTGCTGCCCGGGCCGGTTCAGATCAGGCGTGGTGCAATTCCTGCCGAATAGTTTCGCGCACCACATCAGCCAGGGTCAAGCCTTGGGCGAATTGCCTGAGTGCCTCGTTCATCAGGGTTTGGTAGTTTACACCGCTCATCTCGGCACGGGCCTTGAAAATGGCCGGCGTATTATTGTCAATGCACATGGTGATACGGCTTTTGCCGCCGTGTTCGGCTTGCAGTGCAGCCAGAACCGGTATTTCATGGGCGCGTTTGGCACCGGAAAAATCATATTCATCACGCATGGTATTGAGCCTTTTTGGGGTGGATCAACAATCAAATTTTCAGGGTTTCATCCACAGTTTTCATGTCTTCCAAAACACTTTCATCCGCTATTCGATATCCCTGTTCAAAATGCTCGATCAACCGACTACTGAAAGCTTCAAAGCTGAGACCGGCAATATGTGCTGCACTGGCAAAACTTATTTTTCCTGCATGGTATAGACTGGCTGCAAGAAAAAACTGGATTGCATCGATGGCCTGGCGGTTGTAATACATCTTCAAATTCATGTTGAAATTCTACCAACTCAGGGCGAACCGGTGGGGGCTGCCAGCAAAAAACTGACCGTTCCCATGCTGAGGGTTTGGGAATATCCCTTCAGGCAAACCACCGTAAAGGATTCAGAACCCGCCCCATTTCCTTAACCGTTTCCCTGGCACCTTCCCACAACGTTTCTGCCACGTTGACGACTGTTTTGGCCATGATTTTGGCACCGGCATACACGGCTTCACCCACCACGGAACCGGCCATGCCACCGACCACGGCACCCACAAAACTGCCGACCGGACCCAGAGCCATACCCAGCGTGGCCCCCGTTACCGCGCCTTCCAGTCCACCCAGTGCGGCGCAGGTGACATTGCCCATGGTATCCATGGCTTCGGTGGCATTCAGTTCACCTTTAGCCAGTTTGTAGAGTACCTTGACGTTTTCCATACCGACATACACCAGGTTGGCAATTTTGCCCGCCGGGGTATTTTGCAGAATTTTTATGAAGCCGTTTTTGGCCGCTACCACCACGGCACCGGATACCGCAATCTGTACACCGGCATTGGCGGTACTTTTGATCGAGCTGTGAAAAAATTCCTTGAGGTCTTCACTGGCCGGCGGGTTTTCCTTGCCGGTGAGGGTGTTCCATACCCGCCGTCCCAGAATGCGGGCACCCTGCAAACCGGCGGTGACGCAGGCCATGATGAGTGCCTGTTTGCCGATCTGTTTGGCAATGGTAATACGGTTGACCTCGTTCCATTCATACTGCTTGAACTCGGCCTGTTGCTGAACTTGCCGCTGCATCTCCTTTACTTCCGCCTTGGTCAGCGGTTTGGAGCGAACGCCATCAAACTCGATGACATCACGGGAACCGGGTATCTGTCCGGTTTGATCGGACGACACCACCACCTCCTGCCCCTCATAATTGCCCCGGCTCAGCATGTTCTCGGTGGCTTGGGCGTCGGCCCCGTATTTGAGCTGATAACGGCGGACGATGGTGCCGTTGGCGTCACGAATCACCACATCCGGCGAATTGAGTGTATTTGAACGCAATACTTCCGCCCGGTATGAGCTGCCGCTGGCCTGGGCTTCGATGTTGAAGGTATTGGCGTGATGCTGTTCGGCAATGAAGCCGTCGAGGTTGTAGGCAACGCTGACTTGCCCGCTGCCGGTAGTGACGGTGCGCCTGAATTGATCAGTGGACTGCTTCAGAGCCGCATCGATTTGCCCGGCGTAAATCCCCACCTGGGCGACACCGGCAGCCTTGGCACCGGCTTCAATCCGGTTGGCCAGCCAACTGGCCTGGCTTTTTCCGGCATCGAGATGGGCCTGAAGCGACGCCCTGTCGGCAGTGTTCTCCTCAATACTGCGCACGATCTCGCGGGCGGTGGTACTGATGTCTTCTTCGTCTTTCCAGATACCGGGGTATTGATGAAACTCCTCAATCAGCCATTGTTCGTCAGTTTTTTGCCGGTCACGTTCCTGCCAGGACGATACAAACCGGGTAATAAGTTGCCCGGTTTTGGTGGCATTTTCCTCGCTCCCGAACGTCGTTTCAGCGTCGCTGGCGGCCAGACGGTTTTCGGCCTCTTCCTGACTGGCGAATACTGCATGATCCTCGGGGGTGGTGTTGTTTTCTTGTGGTTCGGTCATGATGAAAAGCTCCTGTGAGTAAAAAAGGATTGTGGGACGAATGGATATTGCCTGGGAGCGCGGCCATCCTGGCCGCGTGGCGGGCGGG
>CAIVXW010000474.1 GCA_903910005.1 uncultured Methylococcaceae bacterium | reverse complement strand
TGGGTATTTTGAAGGCCATTTTTTCCAGTTCGCCCACGGTGCCGGCATGCGTCAAAACTCCCAGATAATACAGCAGTGATACCAGAAAGGTATGATCCTTGGTCGCTTTCAGCATGTCCTCAACCCCGAACCGGTTGGCCAGTTCGGGAATGGTCAGGGTATCGGAATCCCCCAGAGCCTGAATCAAAATATCCTCACCGTGCGGCAAACCGGCCACATAGGCCAGACGGTGGCGATCCATTGCCAGGTTTTGATCCAGCAGCGGCCTGGGGTAACGTCGGTAGCGTTGCAGGTGTTTAAGAAAGTACAGGCTCAGGGTAGGATTGTAGAGGGATTCTTCCGCCCACTCACTGAAACGATACCCGTTATAAAAAGTTTTCATGGTCAGCAGGGCATCGTCCACTGACCAGGTAACACCCTCGGCTGCCGCCAGGGTGTGCAGGATAGCCCTGAGTTCTGCCTCGGTAAAACCGCATAACCCATTTGCCGTATCGCCCAGGGATTGTACCAGGGAAAATGCCGGTGCAGGATCAAATAGCTGTTATGCAGTGCGGTCGGGTTTTGGCCGATCACCAGGGTGCCAAACAGGCTGTCAAACGGGTCTTTACGCCGCAGGTCATAATAATGCTCCAGCATGGAGATCAGCAGGCTCTTGCCAAATCGGCGGGGACGCAGAAACAACTGTTGTTTCCCCGCCGCTTCAAGGGCCGGAATCAGGTGGGTTCTGTCCTGGTAGAAATAACCCTCCTGGCGGATGGTGCCAAAATTAAAGGTACCGTAGGGAAATTGGTAACCGGTTTGCATCGGGTTGGGTATTACACGGATAGACAATACGGGTCGGCGGGCGGGTCGGCTTGCACTACCTGCTGGCGGATGTGCTGTTCAAGTTGCTGCAGGGCGGCACTGAGGTGAGCCTCGGCCTGGGGGGAGAGCGGGTCTCCCAGTTCAAACCGGTATCCACGGATGCTGAGCAGGAAACAGGGCGGCAACTCGCGGGCGGGATGGATGTCCCGAAACACCTGCAGCAGGGCAGCCGGGGTCAGGGCGTGGCTGGTGTAGCTGTGGTCGGCACAGGGCTGCAGGGGTTCAAGGGTGCAGGGCGGCGGGCAGCGGGTATGGGCATCGACGAAAATCACCTGGTCGCGGCCGGGCATGTCGAGGGCGTGTTCAATCTGCAACTGGAAATCGGTCAGGCATTCCAGTTCAATCGCCTGTAGCCAGTCGTTTGCCCGGCGGGCCTCCAGTTGTTCCAGCAACAGCGGGCCCAGGGCATCATCGCCCCGGGCGGGATTACCATAACCGAACACCAGAATCTGCGGTTTCATTCAGGCCGTAACGCCGCGCTGAATCCGGCTGATCACCCGTTCTTCCGCATCCAGCAGTTCCAGTTCCAGCGGCATCTGGCCCAGGGCGTGGGTGGCGCAGGATAAACAGGGATCATAGGCCCGGATGGCGACCTCCAGGTGATTGAGCAGACCCTCGGTCACGGTCTGGCCGTCCAGGTAGGTGGCAGCGACCTGGCGGATGGATTCGTTCATCGCGGTATTGTTGCTGGTGGTGGATACGATCAGGTTGGCCCGGGTCACGATATCCTCGTCGTTCACGCAATAGTGGTGAAACAGGGTGCCGCGTGGGGCTTCGATCACGCCAATACCTTCGTAACGTTTTTCACCCCGGGTTACCAGGTCGGTGCCCATGATGTCGGCATCCAGCAATAACTCACGGATGGCTTCGGCAGCGTGCAGTACCTCAATCATGCGGGCCCAGTGGAATGCCAGCGAGCCGTGTACCGGATTGCCCGCACCGTACCCGGCAAACGCTTGCCGGGCTGTTTCGGCCAGCGGGGTCGGGATGAACTCACAGTTGTTGATTCGGGCCAGGGGGCCGACCCGGTACCAGCCCCGCTCCGGTCCCAGTGAAACAATATAAGGGAATTTCATGTACGACCACGGCTTGACCTGTTCATGCAGGTAATCGGTGTACTGGCGATAGTCCAGATGATCGAAAATGATCTGGCCGCGTTCGTCCTTGGCCCGGAGTCCGCCGTGATAAAACTCCAGTGCCCCGTCTGGCCGGATCAGCCCCATGAAACTGGAGCGGATATAGGCAAAACGGTCATGCTGTTCGCGATCCGACAGGTACAGGTCGCGGGCCAGGCTGACTGCATCCCCTGACCAGGCGATGATCTGATCGACATCCTGCAACAGATAATCCCGTTCTTCCCGGCTGAGGGCTTTGTTCATGCCGCCGGCAATGGCCCCGGTGCCGTGTACCCGTTTGCCGCAAATCATGCGGATGACTTCCTGGCCGAATTTTCTCAACCGGACACCTTTAAGCCCGGTTTCCGGGTAGGCCTCCAGCACCGCCACGATGTTGCGGCGGGCGGCTTCGCTGGCAAAACCGAACAGCAGGTCAGGCGAGGACAGATGGAAAAAATGCAGGGCGTGGGATTGCAGCATCTGGCCGAAATGCAGAAGTCGGCGCAGTTTGTCGGCGGTCGGGGTCAGTTGATCCACCCCAACCAGTTGGTCGATGGCCTTGGCCGCTGCCAGATGATGGCTGACCGGGCAGATGCCGCACAGGCGTTGTACCAGCACCGGCAGTTCCCAGTAGGGGCGTCCCTGGATGAAGCGTTCAAACCCGCGAAATTCAACGATATGGAGACGGGCCTGCCTGACATGATTCTCCTCATCCAGTAGCAGGGTGACTTTGCCGTGGCCTTCAACCCGGGTCACCGGGTCAATCACGACCCGTCGCAGGGTTTCAGGGGATTCAGCCGTTTCGAGATGGGTATACATGGGTTACCTCCCCACACAGGGGTTACTGATGGATGAACAATGGGACGACTACGATTTTTGCGCCCGGATGATTTTATAACCCCGCGCCTCGGCCAGGCATTCGCAGCGCAGTCCCAGTTGGGTCAGGGTGGATTCATACGGTAGTTGCCGGTTGGCCACCAGGTATAACCACCCGTGCGGCCTGAGACTGAATGCCGCCGTGCGGATCAGGGCTTGACCCAGTTGGGGTTCGGCCTTTTGCCCGGTGTGGAAGGGCGGATTCATTACAATACAATCGAAATATGAAGGGTGCGTGCGGATGAAATTTTCCGGTACGGTCAGGTCAGACCAGTGGTAGTGCCGTTCGGCGGCGGTTGTGACGGTCGACAGATTCACCGCAGCCAGGTCAAGGGCGGTGCGTTCGGCATCAAACAGATGCCATTCGGTCAGTCCGGTCGAGCGGCTCAAAACCTGCTGGCTCAGATAACCATACCCGCAGGCGAAATCAGCCCCCCGGCCACTCAGGGTAGTCGGCAGATGATCGGCCAGCCAGCGTGAACCGGGGTCAATGCTGCGGTAACTGAAAACCCCCGGGCAGGCCAGCAATCCGCTGGCGGCCACCGGTCGGGGTAGACCCTGATCACGCCAGGTCTGCAACATGGCCTGATCAAGACAGGCTTCCTGCTTTTGCCCGAAAAATACCCGGCATTTGTGTTTGCTCATGGATTGCACCGAACCCAGCACGGCCCGGGTCTGCCGCTCCAGGCTGGCGGCTCCCAGGTCATTGGCGGCGGTTACAACCAGGGTGCCACCGGGCCGCAGGGCTTCGATGACAGCGGCAATCCGGGCCTGGGTTTCCTCGCGGTACTTGGTGGCAAACACCATGGCCAGTTCCGCAGCGGGATAGCAGGCGGGGTTGAGTTCGGCCTGCTTCACCCCCAGCCAGGGTCTGGCATCGGGTTTGAAGGTCTGGTCGACACAGAGCCGGGCATGGCCCAGCCCACTGACATAGTCAGCAAATACGGCGCGAACCAGTATCACCGGATCAGCCGTAGCCCGCAGGTGCGGGTGGTCGGCCAGCCATTGCCCAAGGGCACGGGCGCGGTTGTCCGTCATGAGTACACCGGCTTAACGCCGTTCCTTGAAGCGGATCCCGAGGGCATTGAGTTTTCGATACAGGTGGGTACGCTCCAGACCGATGGCCTGTGAGAGCCGGGCGACGTTGCCGCCGTATTTTTCCAGATGGTATTCAAGATAGGCTTTTTCAAACTGTTCACGGGCTTCCTTGAGCGGGAGTTCATAAAAATCGGGCCGGGCGCGATCAAGCATACTCTCCGGCGTGCGGACGGCATCCAGGGCAGATTTAACTTCTTCCAGGTCAATGTCTTCACCGCTGCCCAGTATCAGGAGGCGTTGTACCAGATTTTTCAGTTCCCTGATATTGCCCGGCCAGGGCAGATGACGCAGGTGGTTCTGAACCGGAACCGGGAAGCGTCGGTAGGCCAGTTTTTCCCGGCTCACAAAATGGTCAACATAAAACCGGAGCAGTTCCGGAATGTCTTCGCCGTGTTCACGCAATGGCGGCACCTTGAGCGTCACCGCATTGAGGTGGTAGTAGAGTTCCGGGTGGAAACGTCCCTGCCGCACTTCTTCCTCCAGACAAAACCGGGTGGAGGCGATGAGCCTTGCATCCAGCGGTAACGTCCGGCTTTCGCCCAGACGTGAGTAGCTGCGCGATTCCAGCACCCCCAACAACCGCAACTGGCTTTCGTCATCAAGATGCACCACTTCGTTGAGGTAGAGGGTTCCCCCTTCGGCCTGTTCCAGCAAACCTGGCTGAACCCGGGTGCCGCTGGACTGACCCAGCCAGTCTGCCGCCGCCTGATCCGGATTGAGGGCACCGATACTCACCTCAACGAAACGGGCCTCCCGGCGTGCGCTGTTGGCGTGAAGGTAGCGGGCCAGGGTGGCCTTGCCGCTTCCGGGCTCCCCCAGCAGCAGCACATACGCGTCATGCAGGGCCAAACGTCTGGCCTGATCACGCAGGCGTTCCATGGTGACACTCTTGCCCAGGGGTTCGATGAACACATCACCGCGCTTGCGGGTTGCACTGCGGTCGGCTTGCCCGGTGGCATTCTCCAGGGCATGGGCCAGGGTGACCAGCAATTTGGCCATGGAAATGGGCTTTTCCAGAAAATCATAGGCTCCCAGCCGGGTAGCCTCCACCGCCGTCTCGACGGTAGCGTGTCCGGACATCATGATCACCGGACAGGCCAGCCCCTCATGCAGCCAGTCGTTGAGCAGGCTGATTCCATCCTCTTCCGGCATCCAGATATCCAGCAGGATTAGATCCGGATCAAATTCGTGACGGGCAATACGGGCCTGACCGGCATTTTCCACCGCACGCACGTCATAGCCCTCATCCTCCAGAATCTCCTGTAACAATTGACGAATATCGGGTTCGTCATCCACCACCAGTATGCGGGCGTTGCTCATGGCATCAATTGGGTCTTTTATGTACAAATTGGCCGTCATCACACCGCAACAGGTGCGGCATGGCGGTCATTGTAACCCCGGAACCCCGGGATTCGCATGACCGTCCGCAACCCGGACTCCATTTTTTAACAAAAAGCTAACCTGTTCTTAACATGAACAGCGAGGTTGACCCGCTACCCTTCTCTGGCTGGCTTCATGTCGGCACACCGGCATGTTCCGGTTCAAGCCTGCCCCTGATCGGGCAGACTGGCCGAGTTACCCGCAAAACACCGGCAAACCGTCAATCTTTCCCGTCTTGTAAAGGCGACCCTTGGCGGCCCGGCAGGTAGAAAGCCCGCACCATCCGGTGGCTGTCATGTTGCAGCCGCCATTCTGTCCCTCCCCGGCCTGAAGGCCGAAGTTTCTCGCGGAGTAACCTGATGAAACTGATCAAAACCACTCTGGCAGCCGCAGCCTCCATGCTGCTGCTGTCTGCTGCACAGGCCGACGATGCATACCCGGCTCCCAAGACCGACCGCAACTACTGGACCAAACTGGGCAAGGATACCATTACCAAAAATGCCAAACTGGCGAGAGACAACCGTCTTGCCAAGAATGTCATCCTCTTTGTAGGAGATGGCATGGGCGTTTCCACCGTGACGGCTGCCCGTATCCTGCAGGGTCAGCAACCCAACATCATTGGCTCCAACGCCACCGGCAAAGCCAGCAGCGGTGAAGAAAACGCCCTGAGCTTCGAGACATTCCCCTACCTGGCCCTGTCCAAAACCTACAGCGTCAACCAGCAAACCTCTGATTCGGCCCCCACCATGGCTGCCATGGTCACCGGCATCAAAACCAATGACGGCGAACTGTCACTGGATGAGGACACCTCTCGCAAGGATTGTGAGGTTGATCTGAAACTGCATGCCACCAAAACCATTCTGGAATCCGCCGAACAGCGCGGCAAGGCCACCGGCCTGGTCTCAACCGCCCGCATCACCCATGCCACCCCGGCTGCCAACTACGCCCATAGCCCGGAACGTGACTGGGAAGCCGACGCCAGCCAGCCGACCGGCTGCAAGGTGCCTGACATTGCCCGCCAGATGATCGAAATGCCCTTCGGCGACGGCATCGAAGTGGCGTTCGGCGGTGGTCGTGACCGTTTCCTGCCGGCTGAAGTCGCTGATCCGGAAGATTCAGGCAAATTCGGCGTCCGCAAGGACGGTCGCAACCTGACTACCGAATGGACCACCAAATTCGGCACCAACAGCCGCTTCATCTTTGACCAGAAGGGCTTTGACGCCATCGATCCTGCCAGTGCAACCCACGTGCTGGGTCTGTTTGAGCGTTCCCACATGGAATATGAAGCAGATCGCACCAAGGACACCGCCGGTGAACCCAGCCTGGCTCAGATGACCGACAAGGCCATCCGCATTCTGCAGAAAAATCCCAAGGGCTTCTACCTCAGCGTTGAGGGGGGGCGCATCGACCACGGCCATCACGCTGGCAATGCCTACCGTGCCCTGACCGACACCATCGCCCTGGCAGACGCCGTTCAGAAGACGGTCGATACCCTGAAGGAACTGGGCAAACTGGAAGAGACCCTGATCGTGGTATCTGCGGATCACAGCCACACCTTCACCATCGGTGGCTACCCGCAGCGTGGCAACAACATCCTGGGCAAGGTCATTGAGCCGGGTAAAACCACGCCGACCGCAGCAGCCGACAAAAATCCCTACACCACCCTGGGCTATGCCAACGGCGTCGGTTATTACACCAACAAGCCCGGTGATGCAGTGTACAGCGAAACCCCGCACAGCGGTCGTGTTGAAAACATGACCGACGTGGACACCACCCATCCTGATTTCCATCAGGAAGCGACTGTTCCGCTGACCTCCGAAACCCATGCCGGTGAGGAAGTCGCCATCTACGCAATGGGCCCCAAGGCGCATTTGTTCCAGGGCACGGTTGAACAGAACGTCATCTATCATGTCATGATGGACGCCCTGCGTATGAAGCCCTGAGACAGGCTTCGCTTCAGTCCGTAAAATCCTGACAACAGGATCGATAAGGGCAGCCCTGCCGGGTTGCCCTTATTGTTTTTACAGGCCTTGCCCTGATTTTCCAACCGCCGTATCCAACCGCCATGAGACCTCTGCTACCCTGCCTGATTTACGCAACCCTGACGGCCTGCTCCACCGCCGCCAACCGCCCCCTGCAACTCCCGACTCATCTGGCTGGCCTGTCCGGTCAAGCCAGTCTGGCCTGTCACTACCACAAACAGGGCATGGCAAACGGACAAGCACTGACTGCCCCGACCGACTGGTATTTCTGGCGTGATGACACCCATACCGAAACCCGCGACGAAGCCAGCCAGCAAGGTGAACGCTGGGAACGTGACACACGCGGCCAGGATCTCCGGCGTCACGCGAGCGTCTCCACGAAGACCTTCAGCTTGCCGCCGCAGGCCAGCCCAACTTCCCAAGCGCGCTCGTCGGAGATGCCGAAATCCAGCAGTTGCGGCTGGCCGTTCGCCATGGTCTGCCTTGCGGCATCGGCCACCGCTCCCTCGATGCAGCCGCCGGAGACGCTGCCGGC
>CAIVXW010000473.1 GCA_903910005.1 uncultured Methylococcaceae bacterium | reverse complement strand
GCTGTCCAGAAAACTGATGACCACGGCCGGGGCTTCTTCGCGCAAGGCCCGGCGCAATACCCGCAAACGCTGCAAATTGTTGAACAATGCATCAAGCGGGGTGGCCGAGTCCGCCAGCAGACCCAGGCAGCGGTGATGAACACCGGGATGCAGTTCGAAAAAAGGCGGCTGGCTGCCATCATCCAGACTCAGCAGGGTGACGGTCTGGCCAAGCGCAGCCCAATGATTGGCCATGATGGACATGACCCGTTCGGCCCCCCCGGCGGTCAGGGCCGGAATAATCAGAACCCGCTTCATGACTGCCCCTGCTGCCGGATCGGACGCCGCAACAAACAGCGCAGGAATAGTCGGCACCGCCAGTGGAATCCGGCCTGACGACCCAGGGCACTTGCCTGAAACAGAAGCCAGACCCTGAAACCGTCCTGAGCCCGGGTACCACAAACCCCATACCAGTAACGGTCGAGTGATTGCAGCAACAGTGCGTCCGGGAGACCAAGAACCGCCCGCCCCACATCACGTAGTGCCTCCAGCCAGTCACGTGCCGCAATCAGGTCTGCGTCCTGGCCCTGCCAGCGAAAATTGGTAATGGCCAGGTGAAGTCGCAGGGTTGGGTCGTCAGGCACAAGCCCCAGACTGGCCAGATGTACACGCCGTATCCGGTCAGCCGTATCATTTTGTGCCTGACGGAAGCGGTTGCTGGTGTTATCGGCATGATCGCGGTACTGCACCAGCACCTCAGGGATATTGGCCACCCTGGCGTAGCGGCTGATCCGGACCCATAACTCGTAGTCTTCCGCGTACGGGAAGGCTGGATCAAAACGGAGATTGAACTGCTCCAGCAGGGAACGCCGAATCATGATGGAGGAATGCAGAAAGGTGTTATCAAAAATCAGGAAAAAGCGGATGGCCGCATGATCCACCGGGGTTTTGACCACCCGCGAATGCCGTCCCTGTAATTTCTCGAACCAGCTTCCGACCAGGGCCACGTCAGGATGGCAGGCCAGATAATCAAGCTGGCGTTCGAGTCGGTGTGGCAGACTGATGTCATCGCAGTCCATACGGGCAATAAATTCGCCCCGGGCCAGTTCAAACCCCTTGTTGAGGGTGGCAATCAGGCCAAAATTACGCGCATTGCGCTGGAAACGGATGCGCTCGTCGGCGTACGAGGCGACGATGGCCGCACTGCCGTCGGTGGAGCCGTCATCAATAATCAGCAGTTCAAAATCCCTGAAGGTTTGCCGGAGAAGGCTGTCAATGGCCGGGCGCAAATAGGCTTCGCCGTTGTAAACCGGCAGGATGAGGGTCACCCTGGGGCAGGAATGCAGACTGGACATGGCGGTTTGGGTGAAGTGGGTAGCCGGAGGAAATGGAGTATAATCCCGGTTCGGTTCGGGTTGAAGGACAGAGTGAATGGTCAGTGGTTAATAGCGAATGGTATGCCGGGAGCGCAGCCATCCTGGCGATCCCTCGCCCCTCGCCCCTCGCCCCTCGCCCCATATCCCCAATTCACGTTACAATAAGCACCTGTTTCTTCCATCCGTTTTCAACCGAAGGGGTGAATGCCATGAACGTCAATTCAGTTTCCAGCAATCCGATCCTCAACAACCCGACCTTCAACAAAACCCAAACCCGGGAATTGCCCGCAGATCAGGCTCTTGATGTACAAACCCGCACCGACACCCGTTCAATTCTGCCGGAAGACACCCTGTCGCTGAGTGCCAGTACCCCGGTCTCACGTCCCGGGCAGGTTCAGGCGGCCTCATCGGAACTGTCAGCGGATGCAGCCCAAACCATGACCCGCACACTGACTCAGTTGATGAACAACAACCCGTCGCAGGCCATGCAGGCTATCGGCATACCCGACAACCGGATGGTGCAGTCACTGTTGTCGGTGGTTTGATCGGCGGTTTCCGTACCGGGTGTATTTCTGCTCTCCCGTCTTTGCATCAGGCGTCCGGTTGCAACCATCCTGCTGACGCTGGCCCTTGTGCTGGCCGGCACGGTGGGGTATCTGCTGCTGCCGGTCGCTCCCATGCCCAGTGTGGACATTCCGACCGTGGTAGTGGAAACCCGCCTGCCGGGTGCCAGCCCGGACACCCTG
>CAIVXW010000472.1 GCA_903910005.1 uncultured Methylococcaceae bacterium | reverse complement strand
CATCAAGGATTCCGGTTGCAAGGCCGGCCTGGTGTTCAACCCGGCCACCCCGCTCAATTATCTGGATCACGTCATGGACAAAATCGACATGATTCTGCTGATGTCAGTCAATCCCGGTTTTGGTGGCCAGTCCTTTATTCCTTATGTACTGGATAAAATTCGCGAATGCCGCCGCCGTATTGATGCAAGCGGACACGCTATCCGTCTGGAAATTGACGGCGGTGTCAAGGCTGACAACATCGGTGAGATTGCCGCTGCCGGGTGCGACACCTTTGTAGCCGGTTCCGCCGTATTCGGAGCAGGCAAGGCCGATGATCCCAACCGCTACAACACCATTGTCGGCGCGTTGTTGCAGGAAATTGCCCGGGCGCGTTCAGCGTGAGTGTCGGCATGCGCCCCCGCCTGATCGCCTTTGACCTGGATGGCACCCTGGTGGAGAGTGCCCCGGATCTGGCCGATGCCGTCGATCAGATGCTGCGTGAACGGGGTCGACCGGAAGCCGGTGAGGCAGCCGTGCGTCAGTGGATAGGGAACGGTGTGGGCATGCTGGTCAAGCGTGCCCTGACCGGCCTGATGTGGCCGGTGGCGGATCCACCGGACTTCGTTGAGGCACTGGAGTGTTTTTCACAACACTATGAACAGCATGTATGCCGACGCAGCACCCTGTATCCGGGGGTGCGGGAAGGGCTGGAGGCTCTCAGGGCCGAACACTACCCACTGGTCTGCATTACCAACAAACATTCGCGTTTTACCCGTCCCCTGCTCCAGCAACTGGGGATAGATACCCTGTTCGACTGGGTCGGGTGCGGCGATCAGTTTACCCGCCACAAACCCGATCCCGAATCACTGTTGCATGCCGCCGAGCGTTTCGGCCTGAGTCCAGCGGCGTGCTGGATGGTGGGTGATTCGCGCAACGATGTGCTGGCAGCCCGGGCTGCCGGTTTTGGCGTCCTCTGCGTCCCTTACGGTTATCCGGGCGAAGGTACGGTCGATAGTCTGGCGGCCGACGACATTATCGCCTCACTGGATCAGTTGCCCGACTGGTTCAGGCAGCACACAACCGAATCCCGTCCCTGATCCGGCCAGGAACGGCTGCCTTCTCACAACCGATAAATCCTCATGTCACCCGAGCAGTTCCAACACTACGCCGATCTCGGCTATAACCGCATTCCCATTGCCAGGCGTGTGCTGGCCGATCTTGATACCCCCCTGAGTGCCTATATCAAACTGGCTGACCAGCCGTACTCCTATCTGTTTGAGTCGGTGCAGGGGGGCGAGCAGTGGGGGCGTTATTCGATCATGGGATTACCGTCGGCAAACCGGGTTCGGGTATGTGGTTACACCATTCAGGTGGAACAGGCCGGCAGGCCGGTTGAGGAGATTACGACCGATCATCCCATTGACTGGCTGCGACAGTACGCTGCCCGGTTCAAGGTGCCTGAAATTGCCGGGTTGCCCCGTTTTACTGGCGGGCTGGTCGGGTATTTTGGCTACGAAACCATCCATTACCTCGAACCCCGGGTGGCTTCCTTCAACAAGCCTGATCCCATTGCCGTGCCGGACATCCTGCTGATGGTTTCGGAGGAGGTGCTGGTATTCGATAACCTGACCGGCAAACTGCTCATCATCGTGCATGCCGATCCGGCTGAAGCCGATGCCTACCGGCGTGCCCAGGCCCGGGTGGACGAACTGGTTGCCAGCCTGCGGCGGGAACGTCCGGTTTTGTCCCGGGCAGTGTCCGATTCAACCGTGGAAGAATCCGATTTTGTATCCGGGTTTACCCGCGCAGGCTTTGAAGACGGGGTACGACGCATCAAGCAATACATCGTCGAGGGTGATGTCATGCAGGTGGTTCTGTCGCAGCGCATGACCATACCCTACACCGCGCCACCGCTGGATCTGTACCGTGCCCTGCGCTGCCTCAATCCCTCACCCTACATGTTCAACCTGCATCTGGGCGATTTCCATGTGGTGGGTTCCTCGCCTGAAATTCTGGTGCGGCTTGAGGACGGCACAGTGACGGTACGCCCGATTGCCGGCACCCGGCGGCGGGGTCAAACCCCTGAGGAGGATCAGGCTCTGGAGCGGGAATTGCTGGCGGATCCCAAGGAAATCGCCGAACACCTGATGCTGATTGATCTGGGACGCAACGATGCCGGGCGGGTTGCACAAACCGGCAGCGTCCGGGTCACCGAACAGATGATTATTGAACGCTATTCTCATGTCATGCACATTGTTTCAAACGTAACGGCCCGCCTGGCGGAGGGCAAGGACGCTTTCGATGTTCTGGCGGCCACTTTTCCGGCCGGCACGGTCAGCGGAGCCCCCAAGATCAGGGCCATGCAGATCATTGACGAACTGGAACCGGTCAAGCGGGGCGTTTACTCCGGCGCGGTGGGCTACATTGGCTGGTCGGGTAATCTTGATACCGCCATTGCCATACGCACTGCCGTCATCCGCGATGGTCAGCTCCATATCCAGGCCGGTGCCGGTGTGGTGCATGACTCAATCCCGTTGAATGAATGGGAGGAAACCCTGAACAAGGGGCGGGCTACCTTCCGGGCGGTAGCAATGGCCCAAAACGGCATTGAGCGGGGTGAGAGCGTATGAGCGTCCGGGTTTTGATGATAGACAACTACGATTCCTTCACCTACAACCTGGTGCAATACCTGGCTGAACTGGGGGCAGCGGTGGAGGTTGTACGCAACGATCAGATTACGGTGGATGAAATAGAACGGCTGCACCCTGACAAAATCGTCATTTCACCCGGCCCCTGTACACCCCGCGAAGCCGGCATCTCGGTGGAAACCATCATCCGCTACTCGACCCGTTACCCGATTCTGGGAGTATGCCTCGGGCATCAAAGCATCGGCCATGCCTTTGGTGGCCGTATCATCCACGCCAAATCCATCATGCACGGCAAATGTTCCAGCGTACATCACCGGGATGCGGGTGTATTTTGTGGACTGAAAAATCCGTTCCGGGCTACCCGTTACCATTCCCTGGTGATCGAGCAGGACAGCTTGCCGGACTGCCTGGAAGTGACTGCCTGGACTGAAGACGAACAGGGACGCATGGAAGAAATCATGGGGATCAGACACAAGACCCTGGCGGTGGAAGGGGTGCAATTTCATCCCGAATCCATTCTGACCGAATACGGTCATGAGTTGCTGGCCAATTTTCTCGGACGTTGAGTGGGCATTAACGTGAATCCGGGATTCGGGCAGCGAGGATGGCCACGCTCCCGGCATACCACTCGCTATTCACCATTTCACTGACTCATGAACTTTACCCGGGATCGGTGTCCATCAGGAGGCAGAACTGTCATTCCCTGCGTATTTCTTCTGATGAGGTTGTTTTCATGAAAGCATTATTCGCATTGACCTTCCTTTCCGGCCTGCTGGGTCAGGCCACGGCCCAGGCAGCAGAGTGCCCTCCCGCTGCACTGCTTGACTACGAGATGAAAGCCCTGCGTGGTGGGCAGACGATCAATTTTTGTGAGGCCTATCAGGGCAAGGTGATACTGGCCGTGAACACGGCCAGCCAGTGCGGTTTCACGCCGCAGTTCAAGGGGCTTGAAGCCCTGTACCAAAAATACCGCGACAAGGGATTGGTGGTGCTGGGTTTTCCTTCCAATGATTTCTGGCAGGAACACAGCGACCCGGACAAGACGGCGGAGGTGTGCTACCTCAATTACGGGGTCAGTTTCCCCATGTTCAGTAAAAGTTCAGTGAAGGGGAAAGACGCCAATGCCTTCTTTCGCAATCTGGCACAGCAATCAGGTCAGTCCCCCAAGTGGAACTTTTTCAAATACCTGATCGATCCCCAGGGGCAGGTGATCAAGGTCTATGCCTCGACCACCTCCCCCGATGATCCCGATTTCGTCAGGGATGTCGAAAATGCTCTGGCAACCCTGGGCGGGTGAGCAACCCGGTCAGTCCCGTCAAAGGTATTGAACCGAGCAGATTTCATACTCCCGGGTGCCGCCCGGGGCATTGACAACCGCCACATCGCCTTCCCGCTTGCCGATCAGGGCGCGGGCAATGGGCGAACTGATCGAAATCAGGCCGGCCTTGATGTCGGCCTCATCGTCACCGACGATCTGGTAGGTCACCGTATCACCGGAGTCGGCGTCCTCCAGTTCGATGGTGGCACCGAATACCACCTTGCCGCCCGGATTGAGGGCGGCTATGTCGATGACCTGGGCGTTGGACAGTTTGGCTTCAATCTCCTTGATTCGTCCCTCAGTAAAGCTTTGTTGTTCACGGGCCGCATGGTACTCGGCGTTTTCCTTGAGATCGCCGTGTGCCCGGGCTTCCGCAATGGCTTCAATAATTTTTGGACGCATGACTGATTTCAGATGCGTCAGTTCTTCGCGCAGTTTTTCGGCACCGCGCAGGGTTAAAGGTACCTTGTTCAGAGAGCTATCCTCCTGATGGGTTGAGTTGAAAAAGGCAATTCGCCCCACCACCCGACCGCAGTGGGCGGGGGGAAGGCGATCACCGGAATGAGACCGCCGCGTTACCGCCAGGCGCGATGCAGCACCTGAAGGCAATTGACATCCTTGGCATCCAGTTCGCGAAGGGCGTAACAGGTTGCCTCGGCCCCGGATAAGGTCGTTGTATAGGTGACCTGCTGTTGCAGGGCCTGACGGCGAATGGTGAAGGAATCGGCAATGGCTTTGCGGCCTTCGGTGGTATTGATGATGAACTGTAGTTCGCCGTTTTTTATCATGTCCACGATATGCGGTCGCCCCTCATAGACCTTGTTGACGAGGGTGCAGGGGATGCCCACTGCCTGCAGGGCCGCCGCCGTTCCCCGGGTCGCCACCAGTTGGAATCCCAGAGCCAGCAGGTCGCGGGCAATGGGACCAATTTTGGGTTTGTCGCTTTCCCGAATACTGATCAGTACCGTGCCACGACGGGCCAGTTTGACGCTGGCTGCCCGCTGGGCCTTGGCGTAGGCTTCACCAAAAGTACGTCCCACCCCCATCACCTCACCGGTCGATTTCATCTCAGGTCCCAGCACAGGATCGACTCCGGGAAACTTGATGAACGGGAACACGGCCTCCTTGACCGAGAAATAATCCGGGATACGCTCTCCGGTCACACCCTGGTCTTCCAGACTTCTGCCTACCATGCAACGGGCGGCAATTTTGGCCAGCGGGTACCCGGTCGCCTTGGAGACAAACGGTACGGTACGTGAAGCCCTCGGGTTGACCTCCAGAATGTAGATATCCTCACCCTGGATGGCGAACTGGGTATTCATCAGGCCAACCACCCGCAAGGCTTCGGCCAGTTGCCCCACCTGTTCGCGTAAACGATCCTGCAGGACGGCGGAAAGACCGTAAGGCGGGATGGAGCAGGCTGAATCACCCGAATGGACACCGGCCTGTTCAATGTGCTGCATCAGGCCACCAATCAGCACCTGTTTGCCGTCGCACAGGGCGTCCACATCCATTTCAATGGCATCATCCAGAAACCGGTCCAGCAACACCGGCGATTCATTCGAGACGCTTACCGCCTCGCGCATGTAGCGTTTGAGTTCATCGTCGTTGAAAACGATTTCCATGGCACGTCCGCCCAATACGTAAGACGGACGCACCACCAATGGGTACCCGATTTCCTGGGCAGAACGCAGTGCCTCCCCGGGGGAGCGGGCGGTGCGGTTGGGGGGTTGGCGCAGCCCGAGCTGATCGACCAGTTTCTGGAAGCGTTCCCGATCCTCGGCCAGGTCGATGGAATCCGGCGTGGTACCGATAATCGGCACGCCACTGGCCGCCAGGGCGCGGGCCAGTTTGAGCGGCGTCTGGCCGCCGTACTGGACAATAACGCCGGCGGGTTTTTCCAGATGGACGATTTCCAGTACGTCTTCCAGGGTCAGGGGTTCAAAATACAGCCGGTCCGAGGTATCGAAGTCAGTCGATACGGTTTCCGGATTGCAGTTGATCATGATGGTTTCATAGCCGTCCTCGCGGAGTGCCATGGCAGCATGTACACAGCAGTAATCAAACTCGATGCCCTGACCGATGCGGTTGGGCCCACCGCCCAAAACAACGATTTTCTCCCGACTGCCAGGAGCCGCCTCGCACTCCTCCTCATAGGTCGAATAAAGGTAAGCCGTGGTCGTGGCAAATTCAGCGGCACAGGAATCAATGCGCTTGAAGACTGGACGGATGCCAAACCGGTGTCGGGTGGCCCGTACATCCACTTCCTGGCAACCCAGCAACCGGGCCAGGCGGGAGTCGGCAAAACCCTGTCGCTTGAGTTCGCGCAATTCGTCCGCATCCATCGAGGCCAGGGTGCGCTGGGTCAAGGCTTGTTCGGCTTCGACCAGTGATTCGATCTGGGCCAGAAACCAGGGATCTATCCGGCTGTATTGCTGCACGGTTTCCAGTGACCAACCGGCCCGAAACGCGTCGGCCAGACGGTAGATACGCTCGGGGCCGGGATGAGTCAACTCGGTAACCAGTGCCTCATGTGCATCTTCCCGGGTGGTGTCCACCCGGGATACCAGACCGTCAACCCCGGTTTCAAGGCTGCGAAGGGCTTTTTGCAGGGACTCCTGAAAAGTGCGGCCAATGGCCATGGCTTCGCCCACCGATTTCATCTGGGTGGTCAGACGGTCGTCGGCCTGGGGGAATTTCTCGAAGGCAAAGCGGGGAATTTTGGTGACAACATAATCAATGGCCGGTTCAAACGATGCCGGTGTTGCCCCGCCGGTGATTTCGTTTTTCAGTTCATCCAGGGTATACCCCACCGCCAGTTTGGCGGCGACCTTGGCAATGGGAAACCCGGTCGCCTTGGAGGCGAGGGCCGAGGAGCGGCTAACCCTGGGGTTCATCTCGATGACGATCATGCGACCATCGTCCGGATTGATGGCAAACTGCACATTGGAGCCACCGGTTTCCACGCCGATTTCCCGCAGCACCGCAATTGAGGCATCGCGCATGATCTGGTACTCCTTGTCAGTCAGGGTCTGCGCCGGTGCCACCGTAATGGAGTCTCCGGTGTGTACCCCCATCGGATCCAGGTTTTCAATGGAGCAGACAATGATGCAATTGTCGCTGCGATCCCGGATCACTTCCATCTCGAATTCCTTCCAGCCAAGCACCGATTCCTCAATCAGCAACTCGTGTGTGGGCGACAGTTCCAGTCCGCGCTCGCAGATTTCAATGAATTCCTGCCGGTTATAGGCGATACCGCCGCCGCTGCCGCCCAGGGTAAATGAGGGCCGGATAATGGCGGGGTAGCCTATGTCGTCCAGACAGGCCAGTGCCTCATCCAGGGTGTGGGCTACCCCCGAACGGGCCGATCCCAGGCCGATACGGGTCATGGCCCGCTTGAATTTTTCCCGATCCTCAGCCTTGTCAATGGCTTCCTTTGAGGCACCGATCATCTGCACGCCAAATTTATCCAGCACACCGTTACGGTCCAGATCAAGGGCGCAATTGAGAGCGGTTTGCCCGCCCATGGTGGGCAGCAGGGCGGACGGGCGTTCCTTTTCGATGATGCGGGCTACGGTTTTCCAGTCGATCGGTTCGATGTAGGTGGCGTCGGCCATTTCCGGGTCGGTCATGATGGTGGCCGGGTTGGAATTGACCAGAATGACCCGGTAGCCTTCTTCCTTCAGGGCCTTGCACGCCTGTGCGCCGGAATAGTCGAACTCGCAAGCCTGACCAATGACGATGGGGCCTGCACCAAGCAGGAGTATGCTGTCGATGTCTGTACGTTTAGGCATGAAAATCCGTCAGAAAATTAAGTATTTGGACAGGAATTAAGGAATCTGGATACGGCTTGATAGTGCGTTTCCGACTTCACTGGATTATCCACTCGCCGGTTTGCTGGATGTGATGGTGCATGGCATCTGGCCAGACGCTGATTCTTTGCCTGCCTGCCCTTCGACAAGGCTCTCCTGAGCGAAGCCGAAGGGCTCAGGGCGAACGGGTGGGAGTTGTCAAATAACCGATGCGCCTCTGGCATTTTCGCAGTACTCCCGGTTAAAAAACTGGATTACTCCCATCCTCTCCGGCTTATTTCCCCGATCATCCGGGTAGCCGTCGCCACGAGAACCGGGACATAGCCGTGGCCGGTTTGCAGGGCTTCCCATAACAGAACCGGATTTTCGATGTATTCATGCACCATCTGGTTTCTGAGTTTGCGAATTTCGACCCAGGTCTCGGTCGATTCCAGCCAGCCCAGGCGTTCAGCCCGGTTTAGATTGTCGATGACCGAAGACGGCTTTTCTTCCAGTGCGATCAGGAGGGCCGGTAACAATTTGTCGCCCAGGGTATCCTGCAATCGCCCCAGACGACTGACAAACGCTTCAACCCGCTCCGCCAGTTCCGGCGTTTCTTCCAGTCCCGCGACGGCGGCCAGGGTGAATGAATCAGCAAACAAGCGTCCATCCGTCATTCGCAAATGGCGGCATTCCCGGTTCACGACCCGCACCAGAAACTGAAGGCGTAACAGGTGTGGCGTATCAGGCTTCACAACCGCTGCCCCGTACTGAATGCGACGTCGTGTATGGGCAGGCGCTGCAGGTTGGGCGCACTGACGACGACATCGACGCTGTGACCGTCCAGATGAAGGTACAAACGGGCCGATAACCGGGCTGCCAGTTGAGCGGGATGTGCCACGGGTTCTGTCAGTTCCAGCATCAGATCGATGTCCCCCCCCCGCTGGTCATCATCCAGCCTGGAACCAAACAGCCATATCCGAGCCGCCTTCCCCGCCAGTTCCCGGACATCCCGGCGTATCGTTTCGATTTGGGCATTCGTCAGGCGCATAGGCAAATCCAGACGCTTATCGCCCCATCATCCGCATGAACCTGCCAAACAGGGGCTTGAGATCATGCGGGCCGGGGCTGGCTTCGGGATGGCCCTGAAAGCTGAAAGCCGGGCGGTCGGTCAATTCGATTCCCTGCAAACTGCCATCGAACAATGAGCGATGAGTCGGCTGCACGTTGGCCGGTAAGCTGCCTTCATCCACCGCAAATCCGTGATTCTGGCTGGTGATGAGTACCTGGCCGGTTTTCAGATCCTGTACCGGATGGTTGGCACCGTGGTGGCCAAATTTCATCTTGAGGGTTTTGGCACCGCTGGCCAGGGCCAGTAACTGGTGACCCAGGCAAATTCCGAACAGGGGAATCCGGGCAGCCAGCAGGGTCTGGATGGCGGTGATGGCGTAATCGCAGGGTTCGGGATCACCGGGGCCGTTTGACAGGAAAACCCCGTCCGGGCGGAGGGCCATGACGGCCGCTGCCGGGGTTTGGGCTGGCACCACAGTCAGGCGGCAGCCCTGATCGACCAGTAGCCGCAGGATATTGCGCTTGACGCCAAAGTCGTAGGCCACCACATGAAAAGATGTGTGATCCACCCGGGCAAAGCCGCTGCCCGGTTGCCAACTTCCCTCATT
>CAIVXW010000471.1 GCA_903910005.1 uncultured Methylococcaceae bacterium | reverse complement strand
CCTCCTGTGGAGGGGAATGACGGGGGAAATTAAAACCACCCCTCTGCCTTCCGCTTTCCACCGCCCACAAAAAAGCCCGCCTCTGCAGTGATTACAAAGGCAGGCAAATCTCGAACCCGGTCAGTCAATCGGTGACCAAGCCGGAATCCGGGTGGGAGCAGTCAGGCAGGTTTTGCTGCTGCCCGCATCCGGATTACTTGAGGCTGGACTGAACCGCCTTTTCACGTGAAACCACATCACTCAGTTTTGTGGCTGCATCGGCGGTGTTGCCACCTTCACAATCAGACTGTGCGTCTTTCATGATCTTGATGGCATCCTGCATTGGCTTGCCAGCAGGTTCACCCGTCAATTCCTTGTAGTGCTGCTTGGCCTTCTTGATGTTACCGAGACAGGCATCCTTGTCACCGCCAGCCGCAGAGGCCTGGGCCGCCGCAGTGGTTTCGATGAGCAGGTTCAGATGCTCTGCAACCCCGGCAGCAGACTCGGCAGCCACGGCATTGTAGGTGGCACCGGCCAGAAGGGTAACAGCCAGGAATTTTGAAATGTTGCTGATGATCATGATTTTGTGTTCTCCAGTGGGCTGTCGGTCAGGACAACCTTGCGTTGTTGCTATTGCTTGTGTGTCTGCCCGTCCCCCTTGAAAGGTTCAGGGGTATGGACGGGCCTAATAGTAAAGAACTTGGACGATAAAGTCATTTTTTTGTAGCCGCTTTTTTGCCCTGCCCGGTAAAAAATTCAGGTCTCAACTTTCAAGACCCGGAGGTGGAGCCAGCACTTCCCGACTGCCATTGCTTTCAGCAGGGCCGACCACACCGGCTTTTTCCATGTCTTCGATCATGCGGGCGGCACGGTTGTAACCCACCTTGAACCGCCGCTGTACGCTTGAGATGGAGGCCTTGCGTGATTCCACCACAAAGCGCACCGCTTCGTCATACAGGGCGTCACTCTCCTCGCCGCCATCGGCACCGCTGCCGCCACTGAATTTACCGCTGGCCATATCGCTGGCTTCTTCGGTGAAACGGGTGATGTCCTCAATATACCGGGTGTGGCCGGTGGTTTTGAGAAATTCCACAATGTCATGCACCTCCTGATCCGAGACAAAGGCACCGTGAGCCCGCATCGGCAGGCCTGAACCCGAGGGCAGGTACAACATGTCACCGTTGCCCAGCAGGGTTTCGGCCCCGCCCTGGTCGATGATGGTGCGGGAATCAATGCGGGAGGACACCTGAAAGGAAATACGGGTGGGAATGTTGGCCTTGATGAGTCCGGTCAGTACATCAACGGAGGGCCGCTGGGTGGCCAGTATCAGGTGCAAACCGGCTGCCCGGGCCTTCTGGGCCAGACGGGCGATCAGTTCTTCCACCTTTTTACCCACGATCATCATCATGTCGGCCAGTTCGTCGATCACGATGACAATGCACGGCAGGGGCTGTAGCAGTGGCGGCCCGCTGTCCTGTCCGTCCGGACTGGCCTCTCCCTGCCATAATGGATCCCGGAGCGGCTTGCCAGCGGCAGCGGCCTCGGCGATTTTCTGGTTGAAGCCGTGCAGGTTTCTGACCCCCACCAGTGACATCAATTTGTAGCGGCGTTCCATTTCGGCCACACACCAGCGCAAGGCGTTGGCGGCTTCCTTCATGTCGGTCACAACCGGTGTCAACAAATGCGGAATGCCTTCATAAATCGACAACTCCAGCATTTTTGGATCAATCATGATCAGGCGGACTTCCTCCGGGCGGGCCTTGTACAGCAGGCTGAGGATCATCACGTTGACGGCCACCGATTTACCGGAGCCGGTGGTACCGGCCACCAGCAGGTGCGGCATCCGGGCCAGATTGGCCACCACCGGATTGCCGCCGATGTCCTTGCCCAGCACCATGGTCAGGGGACTGGCACTCTGCTGATAGACTTCAGAGGCAATGACTGAATGGAGCAGTACCATCTCCCGCTCCTCATTGGGTATTTCCAGACCGATGACCGTCTTGCCGGGAATGATCTCAACCACCCGCACACTGGTGACCGAGAGGGCTCGGGCCAGATCGCGGGCCAGTCCGGTGATACGACTGGCCTTGACGCCGGGAGCCGGTTGTACCTCGAAACGGGTAATGACAGGACCCGGATGCACTTCGGTGACCCGAACCTGTACCCCAAAATCGGCCAGAATGGATTCCACCAGTTCGGACATCTGCTCCAGGGCTTGATCCGAATAGCCCCGGACGCCGGGGGCGGTGTCGTTGAGCAGTTCAAGCGGGGGTAGTTGCCCCGGGTTGGCCAGGGCGACCGGTTGAGGGG
>CAIVXW010000470.1 GCA_903910005.1 uncultured Methylococcaceae bacterium | reverse complement strand
TGTTGACCAGCGGCGGATCGCAGTACTCATGGTTGATGACCAACAGGCCACGGGTATTTCCGCTCATGCTGTCCGGAAAATAGTGCATGCCGTCATTGTGTGCCCCGAAGCAACGTAACTGGGTGGCTTCGGTCATGGCATCGGCCGGATCCCAGCCGTTTCTGCTGGTCAGGGAATCACCCCAGGCGATCAGTGTCTTTGCACTGTAGCCCGGCGGAACCGTGACCTGGTCGGTGAAGGTGGCGGCAACATTGGCCGGTACCGAATCAAAACTGATGGTGCCACGCGGCTTGACCGGGGGCTTGGTAGCAGCTTCAGCCGTGTGGGTCAGGGTATCCACCACGGTGCCGCCGACGGCGACCAGGGCAGCCCCGGCCCCGACGGATGTCAGGAAGGTACGACGGGTGAGTTGACGCTGTTCGATCAGGTCGAGGATCGAGGCATTATTGGAATCATTGCAGCCCGGCTGGCACTGCTCGTGCAAACGGCTGTCGGGATGTAACTTGCTGCTCATGGGACTGTACCCTCGTTGAAATGGATGGAGCGTTCTTTTAACATGTGCCCCGCGTTCGTCGGCTACTGAATCAAGCTTGACCTGCGTGCTGACTTCCGGGGGACGGGGCAAGCTAAACACGCCATGTTTCAAATTCGGGTCGCCAGATCGTCAGTTACATGACAACCGTCGCCGACACACAACAATCCTTCAGGCATATCACCATGCGTCAAGTAGTACTGGATACCGAAACCACCGGCATTGCCCCGTCTGAGGGGCATCGCATTATCGAAATCGGCTGCGTGGAAATCATGGATCGCAGGGTGACTGCCAACCGTTTTCACGTATACCTTAATCCGGAGCGGGAAATTGATGCCGGTGCCTTTGAAGTACACGGCCTGAGTCTGGAATTTCTGAGCGACAAACCGCGCTTCCGGGACATTGCTGATGAATTTCTGGCCTTTATCGACGGTGCCGAACTCATCATTCACAACGCCCCCTTCGATACAGGATTCATCAACCACGAACTGCAGTTATGGCAAGGCGGGGCGGTAGAGCTTGCAACCCGTTGCACGGTGTTCGATACGCTGGCCCTGGCCCAGCGGCGACATCCGGGCCAGCGCAACAACCTGGACGCGCTGTGCAAACGTTATGGCGTCGACAACAGCCAGCGTGACCTGCACGGAGCCTTGCTTGATGCCGGCATTCTGGCCGACCTTTATCTGGTGATGACCGGCGGCCAGACCCTGCTGGCCCTGGAAACGACCGCAACAGTCGCCGGAACCGATGCCGGTTCGTCCAGCCAGCCGGGCTTTTTCGTCACCCGGCCTGCCACACCCCTGACGATTATCCGGGCGACTGAACCTGAACTGGAGGCCCACCGGGCCAAACTTCAGCGCATCAATCAGGCCAGTGGCGGCAAGTGTCTGTGGCAGACCCTGCTGGAGGTAACCTGAATCCGGGATAAGGCACGGGGCCCGTTCGATGCTTTGTCCATCCACGCCCGCTGCTCCCCGGTTGGCCCGGACTTTCTCCCAGGCCAGTCTCAGGGTTTTCAGCGACCACACCTTGTCCATCAGGCTGTACCATTTGCCTCCTTCGACACCATTGACCAGCACCGTCACCATGCGCTCTGTCCAGTATGCGGACTCTGACTCCTGACCCCTTTCGCTATCGGAGGTCAGGTCTCTCCGCTTACTCCGCCCTGCTTTCCGACCATCCCGCTCCCAACCACAGGGTGTGCCCTTGCATCGCTTTATCAGAACCTAACCCCTGGCCACGAAGCCCTACAACTCCCACAGTAACAGACGGCTGTTACCCCGGTCGCCGACCGGAATGATCCGGTCAGGCTCGAAACCGGGCACACCGAAACTGTTGCTGATGAAGTGACTGCCGGGGCGCATTTCCCGCCGTACCTTGCACCATAAACCCGGCATGGGCTGGGGTGAAAGAAAGGCATACACCACGTCGTAGGGTTGGAAGTCCAGTTCGCGCAGATTGCCTGGCCGGATGCGGCAGTTGGGCAACTTGCGGGCCATGAAGCGGG
>CAIVXW010000469.1 GCA_903910005.1 uncultured Methylococcaceae bacterium | reverse complement strand
TGGCAAGTGGTGAGTGAACACTGCATACTAACCCCTGACTCCTGACCCCTGACCCCTAACCCCTGACTCCCGAATTCACGTTGAGTATTAGCATGAAAACATTGTATCCAGAACTGGAACCCGATCAATCCTTGCAACTGACCCGTGGCGTCCATTCGCTCCAGGTCGAGACCTGCGGCAATCCGCTCGGTATTCCGGTCGTGGTACTGCATGGCGGCCCGGGTTCCGGCTGCAAACCCTATCACCGCTGTTTCTTCAACCCTGACCGGTATCGCATCATCCTGTTCGATCAGCGCGGTTCGGGTCGCTCCACCCCGGCCGGGCTGACCGAACACAACACCACGCAACACCTGCTGGATGACATGGAATCCATTCGTCAGCATCTGGGGGTAGAACAATGGGTTTTATTCGGCGGTTCCTGGGGCAGTACCCTGGGTCTTTTGTATGCCCAGCGTCATCCTGACCGGGTCAGCGGCCTGATACTTCGCGGCAGTTTCCTGGCACGCCAGGCTGACATGCAGTGGTTTTTGGGTGATGAGCTCCGCCAGCGTTACCCGGCTACCTGGAACGACTGCTTTGGCGATGATCCTGCTGCCTCGGCGGAGGATCGGGTGGCGCATCTGCACCGCCAACTCAACGGCGCAGATGACCGCCTCGCCGAACAGGCCGCCCTGGCCTGGTATACCTGGGGGAGTCAGGTGATACTGGGCGACGGGTTTGATCCCCGACTCGCGCCCACCAAAACCAGCCCGGCGGACATCCTTCACCAGACCCGGCTGGAACTGCATTATGCCGTCAACCGCTACTTTATTCGTGACAACCAGATTCTGGAGGACTGTGAACGGATTGCCCATTTACCGGCCATTCTGATTCATGGCGAGCAGGACATGACCTGCCGGGTGGAGTCATCCCGCCTGCTGGCGGCGGCCCTGCCTCGTGCAGAACTGATTCTGCTGGCCCAGGCCGGTCACACCAGCTCGGGGGTCAGCATGATCGACGCCCTGGTGGATGCTGCGGATCGTTTGCCGGAGTGGCTGGCATGAACCGGGTCATCATCGCAATTACCGGTGCCACCGGGGCAATTTACGGCATCCGTCTGCTGCAGGTATTGCGGCAACTCGAAAACGTTGAAACCCACCTGATCATTTCCAGTGCCGGTGCCCTCAATCTGCAACACGAGCTGGGCATCAAGCGGGCCAGTGTCCACGCCCTGGCGGATGTCAGTTACGACGACCACGACCTGGGAGCCGCCATCGCCAGCGGTGCCTTCGCCACCCGGGGCATGATTATCGCGCCCTGTTCCATGAAAACCCTGGCAGCCGTTGCCCACGGCTATTCCAGCAATCTGATCGCCCGTGCCGCCGATGTAACCCTGAAAGAGCGGCGCCGACTGGTGATGGTACCGAGGGAAACCCCGCTGAACCTGATCCATATCCGCAACATGGCGACCATCACCGAAACCGGCGGCATCATTTTTCCCCCGCTGCCGGCCTTCTATGGCAAACCCAAAAGTTTTGAGCAGATCATCGACGAAACCACAGGCCGTATCCTGGATGTATTCGGTGTGGCCACCACCGGGCTGTACGAACCCTGGAACGGAATACAGGCTTCCCGTGATTTGCAATCGGACTAATCCCTTCGGGCTGGCATCATGATGAATGGCAAACGGGTATTTTATCTGCTGGGCCTGGCCCTGCTGCTGGTCGTGGCACCGACCGGTTATCAGATCAGCCGGGTGGCGCAGGCCTTGCCGGTACTGGACGGGACGATCAACCTGCCGGGGCTGTCGGCCCCGGTTGAGGTGAGCCTTGATAACCGGGCCGTACCCGACATCACGGCGGACAGTGCGCGGGATGCCTACCGCACCCTGGGCTATCTCCACGCCCGTGAGCGGCTGTTTCAGATGGATCTGATGCGGCGCAAGACCGCCGGTCGCCTGGCAGAAATCCTGGGAAACCGGGCCGCAAGCTTCGACCGGGGGCAGCGGCTGTATCCGTTTGAATTGGTCGCACGGCAGGTGGTGGCGGCCCTGCCAGCGGCCCAGCGTGACCTGCTCGATGCCTACTGCCAGGGCGTCAACGCGGTGCTGACCCAATCGGTCGAATTGGGGCTGGAGTTCCGGTTGCTCCAGTACCGTCCTGAACCGTGGCGGCCTGAAGACAGCATTCTGGTGGCTCTTGGCATGTTTCAGACCCTGAACGGTTTTGAAAACGACGAACGCATGCTGACCCTCATGACCCGCACCCTGCCGCCTGAGGTAACCGCCTTCCTCACCCCGGACACTGACGCCGACGCCCAGCCCCTGATCGGCGGGCCGGATTCACGCCATCCGCCCCAGCCGGTTCCGCGTGATTACCTGGCGCGGCAGCCCGCCGTGCCGACACTGGCCGGGGCCGTCCAGTCCGAACCTCCGGCCATTGGCTCCAACAACTGGGCGGTGGCCGGTAGCCGCACCGCCGATGGCCGGGCCTTGCTGGCCAATGACATGCACCTGCCACTGGGTGTCCCCAATGTGTGGTACCGGGCCGTGTTGCACTATCAGGGGCGGATGCTGGCTGGCGTAACCCTGCCGGGAGTGCCGCTGGTGGTGGTTGGCAGCAACGGCCACCTGGCCTGGGGATTTACCAATATCGATGCCGATTTGCTGGATCTGGTACAACTTGAGACCGATCCGGCCCATCCCGATCACTACCGCACCCCGGAAGGCTTCAAGGCCTATACCCACCGCGACGAGTGGATTCAGGTAAAAAACGAACCGCCGCAGCGACTCACCGTCACCGAGACCCGCTGGGGTCCGGTATCGCCCGCTCCACTGCTGGGACATCCGGTGGCCATTCACTGGACCGCACTCCAGCCGGAAACCATCAATCTGGCCATGCTGGAACTGGATCAGATCACCACCCTGGCCGATGGCATCGCCCTGTTCAACCGGGCCGGAGCCCCGCCGCAAAACGTGGTGCTGGCCGATGCACAGGGCCGGATTGGCTGGACCTATACCGGCTTTATTCCGGTGCGTACCGGCTTTGATGGCCGGGTCAGCGTCCCCTGGCATGGGCCCGGCACTGGCTGGCAGGGCTATATCCCGCCGGATCAACTGCCGCGTCTGGTGGAGCCGACTGAAGGCTACCTGGTAACGGCCAATAATCGCACCCTGGGCAAGGACTACCCCTACGTGGTGTCGCACGCCTTTTCGCATAGCTACCGGGCCCGCCGCATCCGCTCGGAACTGGCCCGGCAACCCCGGGTTGACGAAACCGCGCTGCTGGCCCTGCAACTGGATACGGTCAGCGAATTTTATGAATACTACCGGACGCTGGCCCGGGGGATTCCCCAAACCGGTGAACCGGCTCTAACCGATGCGATGCAGGCGATTGACGCCTGGAATGGACACATGCAGGCCGACAGCATCGGCATCGGTGTGCTGGTGACCTGGCGGCAGATTCTGGCGGAGCAACTGTTTGGCCCGCTGATCGCACCGGCCCGGGCCGCGTCCAGCGATTTTGTCTACCAGTGGCGCGAACAGGAAACCCCGCTGCGCGCCCTGCTTGACGCCGGGGTGGTACCGCCGGGCTACACGCATGACCGGATCCGCTTTCTGCAGGACACCCTGCGGGCCGCCGCCCGCCGTCTGGCCGACTCAACCCCGACCCTCACCACCCGAACCTGGGGCAGCCTCAACCCGATTGAGGTCAGTCACCCGTTCAGCCGTTCATTTTCGCTGTTGGCCCCCCTGCTGGATATGGACACGCCTGCGGCAGCCGGTTGCAACACCTTCTGTGTCAAGGTACTGAATGACCGGCACGGAGCCAGCGAACGGCTGGTCATTGCGCCAAACCACCTGGCGGACGGACTGTTCCAGATGCCGGGCGGTCAATCAGGCCATCCGCTGTCACCGCACTACCGCGATCAGCACACTGCCTGGCTTGAAGGCACCCCGGCCCCCTTTATGCCGGGTTCACCGGCTCATCACCTGCATTTACGCCCCGGAGTTCCAGATGCCCGAAGCCCTGCCCCCTGAGGTATTGAAGCGGCTGACCGCCTGCCTGCCCGCCGATGCCCTGTTGACCAGCGTTGAGGAAATGACGCCTTATGAGTGCGATGGTTTTTCCCCGTACCGTCGCCTGCCACGGGCGGTTGTCCTGCCGCATAACGAGCAGCAGGTGCAGGCGGTACTGCGTATTTGCCACGCGGCCGGTATTGCGGTGGTGGCACGGGGAGCCGGCACCGGCCTGTCCGGCGGTGCCCTGCCGGTAGAAACCGGCATCGTACTCAGCCTGGCCCGGCTCAACCGCATTGTGGCGATTGATCCCCTTAACCGTACTGCCCGGGTACAACCGGGTGTACGCAATCTGGCCATTTCCACTGCGGCACAGCCCTACGGCCTGTACTACGCGCCGGATCCTTCCTCACAACTGGCCTGCACCATTGGCGGCAATGTGGCGGAAAATTCAGGCGGGGTGCATTGCCTCAAATACGGCCTGACCACCCATAACCTGCTGGAGCTGCGCTGGATCAGCATGGCCGGAGACCGCATGACGGTGGGCGGTTCCGGTCTGGACGGGCCGGGTTACGACCTGATGGCCCTGCTGACCGGCTCCGAGGGACTTTTGGGTGTGATTGTCGAGGTGGTGGTGCGGCTCCTGCCCACACCGCCCTGTGCCCGTGCCCTCCTGGCCAGTTTTGACCGGATCGAAACCGCCGGAGCCGCCGTGGCCGGCATCATCGCCGCCGGCATCGTGCCGGCCGGTCTTGAACTGATGGACAACGCCAGCATCCGCGCCACCGAGGCCTTTGTCCAGGCGGGGTATCCGGTGGAGGCAGCCGCCATCCTGATTTGTGAACTGGACGGCCGGGTAGAGCAGGTCGATGCCGACTGCGGACGGGTAGAGCGGCTCTTGACGCAACTGGGAGCAACCGAGGTCAGACAATCCGCCAGCGAGGCCGAACGCAAACGCTTCTGGGCCGGGCGCAAGGCCGCCTTTCCCGCCGTGGGACGGATCACACCGGACTACTACTGCATGGATGGCACCATCCCGCGCCACCGTCTGGCCGAAGTACTGGCCCGCATCGCCACCCTGGCGGCTGAACACGGGCTGGCGGTCGCCAACGTCTTTCACGCCGGCGACGGCAATTTGCACCCCCTCATCCTGTTTGATGCCAATCAGCCCGGTCAACTGGAACAAGCCGAAGCCCTCGGTGCCCGTATCCTGCAAACCTGCATCGAAGCCGGTGGCAGCATCACCGGCGAACACGGGGTGGGGGTGGAGAAGATCGACGCCATGTGCCTGCAATTTGGCCCGGACGAGCTGAGTCAGTTTCATGCCGTCAAGCGGGCCTTTGACCCGGACGGGTTACTCAATCCCGGCAAGGCGGTTCCCAGCCTGAACCGCTGCGCCGAATTCGGGGCAATGCACGTTCACGCCAACACCGCGCTGCATCCGGGATTGGAGCATTTCTGATGACATCTCACGATCAAAGCCTGCAACTCAGGGATCAGGTACTCGCCGCCCTGGCCGCTGCTGAAACCCTGCACATTCGCGGTTCCGGCAGCAAGGCCTTTTTGCGGGAAGATGCCGCCCCTCCGGCCAGCCGGATTCTCTCGGTCAGTGACCACACCGGTGTGACCGGCTACGAACCGAGCGAACTGGTTATTACGGTCAGGGCCGGTACCCCGCTGCGGCAGGTTGAGACCGTGCTGGCTGAACACGGGCAAATGCTGGCATTTGAGCCACCGGGTTTTGCCGCCGGAGCCAGCATGGGCGGCACCCTGGCCTGCGGCCTGTCCGGCCCGCGCCGTCCCTACACCGGCTCGGCCCGCGATTTCATGCTGGGTTGTCGCCTGCTCAACGGGCAGGGCCAAATCCTGTCCTTTGGCGGCCAGGTGATCAAAAATGTGGCAGGATTCGACATCACCCGCCTCATGGCAGGATCATACGGCACCCTGGGGGTGTTGCTGGAGGTTTCGCTCAAGGTGTTACCGCGTCCCGAAGCCGAACGCACCCTGGTGTTTGATCTGGCCGCAGACACGGTACTGGCCCGCATGAGTGACTGGAGCCGGGGAGCCTGGCCCTTGTCGGCACTGGCATACGACGGCGAACGGGTGCTGATGCGGCTGTCGGGGGCAGAAGCCGCCCTGAAGGCCAGTCACCGGCATCTGGGGGGCGAGGTTCTGGCCGAGGCCGACCGTTTCTGGCAACAGTGGCGCGAACAGGAACTGCCCTGGTTCCACGACCCTGCCGTCTCGTTGTGGCGTTTGTCGCTGGCACCGGCCAGCCCGCCCCCGGAACTGCCGGGACACTGGCATCTTGACTGGGGCGGTGCCTTGCGCTGGCTCAAAACCACCGCACCGGCTGAGCGTATTTTCGCCGAAACCGCCCGGCTGGGCGGCCATGCCCGCTGTTTTCGCAGTGCGGTTCGCCAGCCACGTCAACCGCCGCTGCCTGCCCCGCTGGCGGCTTTGCAGCAACGCCTGCGTACCGCCTTCGACCCCCACGGGGTCTTTCAACCGGATTGAGCCGACATGAGTGAATCACCCGCCGGATTACAGTGCCCGCCGTCCCCCTCGCACTACGATTGCATCGTCATGGCCCACGGTGGCGGCGGACGACTGATGCAGCAATTGCTGGATGACATCATCCGCCCGGCGTTCGCCAATGAGTGGCTGGATCAACGCCATGACAGCGTGGTTCTGCCGGTCACGCAACGCTGCGCCTTCACCACTGATTCCTATGTCATCCATCCCCTGATCTTTCCGGGCGGCGATATCGGCAAACTGGCGGTCTGCGGCACCCTGAACGACCTGGCGATGGCCGGTGCCCGGCCTGCTTATCTGAGCGTGGGATTCATTCTGGAAGAAGGCCTGCCACTGGCGACCCTGCGGCAAATCGTACACTCCATGGCGGTGACGGCGCATCAGGCCGGGGTCTCCATCGTGACCGGTGACATCAAGGTGGTGGAATGGGGCAAGGCCGATGGGTTGTACATCAACACCAGCGGCATTGGCCTGCTGGAAACGGAGCGATGGCTGCACCCTGGCAGCCTGCGTCCGGGTGATGCCATCCTTTTGAACGGCGACGTGGGACGACACGGCATTGCGGTCATGGCAAAGCGCAATCAACTGGCGTTTGAACCGCCGCTTGAAAGCGATTGCGCCGATTTGTCGGGATTGATCCACTCTTTGCTGACCCAGGGGATGCCGATCCACTGCTTGCGTGACCTGACCCGGGGCGGCCTGGCCACTGCCCTGATTGAACTGGCCGGGGAGAGCGGACTGGCGATGGAACTGGAAGAAGCCACCATTCCGGTATCCGCCGCCGTGGAGGGAGCCTGCGAACTGCTGGGGCTGGATCCGTTGTTCGTCGCCAACGAGGGACGCTTCGTACTGTGTTTACCTGAAGCCCACGCCGACGACTGCCTGGCGCGGATGCGGGCTCATCCGCTGGGTGCCAACGCCTGCCGCATCGGACGGATCGTAGCCACCCCGGATCGGCGCGTCCTGCTGCAAACCCGCCTGGGCACGGCCCGGCGATTGTTGTTACCCAGCGGCGAACAACTGCCCCGAATCTGCTGAGGGGGAGTGCTGCGGAGCGGAGGGCGAGTGTGGTAACGCGGATCAGGATACGGTCGGTGCTTTCCGATACATCTCAACCAGTTCCCGAAGACACCCGATTTCACGGTCTTTTTGTTCCAGTAATTGTTTCAGGTGGTCTATTTCCTGTTGCAATAACCGGATGTCTGGGTGTTCGTGGTTTTGTATATTATTCCTCCCTTCCCGCCCGAAAATCGTCACTTTTTATCCACGGGCAGGGTGTAGATGTGGTGCAGGAGGTGGCCAACCTGTTTGGGAGGCAGCGGTGGCGGGCTTTGAGCGAGGTGCAGTTTGATGCGTTACAAAAACAGCGGTTTTTTAGCGGGAAGGGAGTAGATATCAATGTAGACGCATCAAAAAACGTCAGATAAACTTTTTGATCAGATTCGGCCTCATTTCCAAGGCCGACATTACGTTGGGCGTCACTATCAGCACCATGTGGTAGGCCATGGACAAAGAACGTAAAATGCAACTGAACTCATACAGGATTGAAAAATGG
>CAIVXW010000468.1 GCA_903910005.1 uncultured Methylococcaceae bacterium | reverse complement strand
CCAAGAGGCTTAACAGGCCATCTTTCGTAGATGGTCTGAGCACCCCCAAACATCTCAATGAAAATCGACTGCGTGAGGCTGTCGAGTTGCGCCAAGGCTTCCCGGCGTTTGGCGCGGAGGGCATCGGCTTGGTCGAGGATGGCCGCGATGCGGTGTTGTTCATCCAATGGCGGAAGTGGAATTGAAACCTGTCTAACCACTTCGCTATTGAGATTCTTTACGACCGCCCCGACTGCGAATTTTTCAAACTGCGCATAGACGAAATCGGAGCCTAGAACGTGATACAGGTAGTCTTCGGTCAACTGATTCTTGTCGTATCGAAGTACGAGCCAACCGTCGTGGATGCAGCCAGAAGTTCGCAGAATGTACGGCCGACCGAAACTCATTGAATTGGATAGCAGGAAGTCACCTTCCTGAACGGCTCTGGAACGCTGAGCTCCTTCAGGCATTATTTTTTCTTTTGTTGAGGTGATGTATTTAGCACCTTCGGCGACATCACCGATTTTTATCCAGTTGATACCGTCATCCGCTTCAGTGATGAAGTTTTCAATCGGACGGGGCGAGCCTCCACGCTGAATTTCGCAGACCTCGCTTAGCTTGACCACCTTCCACGCTGCCATTACTTCAACATCCCCTCAAGCGCCTTCATTCCCGCCTGAATCTCTTCCTCCAGCTTCGCCAGCTTGGCGAGAATTTCCTTTGGCGGCAGATGTTCAACCGCCTCATGCACCACTTCCTTGTAGCGGTTGATGGAGAGGTCGTAGCCTTGGGCGGCGATGTCCGCCTTGGGTACGCAGAAGCTCTGCTCGGTGCGTGAGCGCTGCCGCTCTGCTCCATCGCGCTGCTGCCAGCGATTCAGCACGTCCGGCAGGTTGTTCTTGGCGTGCTCGGCCTCGGTCAAAGTCGGTGCTGGTGAGACACCGAGCTTGTCTTCGGGGAGTAGCGGCTGGCGTTTGTCGTCGAGGCTCCAGCCATCAGCCTGCATGTCGTAGAACCAGACATGGTCGGTGCCGCCGGAATTGGTCTTGGTGAAGAGCAGAATCGCTGTTGAGACGCCGGCATAGGGCTTGAAGCAACCTGACGGCAGTGAAATGACCGCGTCGAGCTTCTGCTCCTCGACAATCATCCGGCGCAATTCCTTGTGCGCCTTGGAGGAACCGAACAGCACTCCGTCCGGCACGATGACTGCAGCGCGGCCACCGGGCTTGAGTAAGCGCAGGAACAGGGCGAGGAACAGCAGTTCGGTCTTCTTCGTTTTGACCAGCGCCAGCAGGTCTTTGGCGGTGTTCTCGTAATCCAGCGACCCGGCAAAGGGCGGATTGGCGAGGATAAGCGAGTATTTCTCGTCGTCCCCGGCGTGGTCCTGCGCCAGCGAGTCCTTGTAGCGAATGTCCGGATTCTCAACGCCATGCAGGGCCATGTTCATGCTGCCAATGCGCAGCATGGTGTTGTCAAAGTCGTAACCGTTGAACATACCGTGGTGGAAATGCTCCCGGGCGGTGGCGTCGTTGAAGATCTGCGGGTGTTTATCGCGCAGGTATTCCCCGGCGGCGACCAGGAAGCCGCAGGTACCGCTGGCCGGGTCGCAGATGACATCCTTGGGCGTTGGGGCGGTCAGCTCGACCATCAGCTTGATGATGTGCCGAGGGGTACGGAACTGGCCGTTCTGCCCGGCGCTGGCAATTTTGCCGAGCATGTATTCGTAGAGGTCGCCCTTGGTGTCCCGGTCGTCCATCGGGACGTGGTCCAGCATGTCCACCACCTTGGACAGCAGCGCTGCTGTCGGAATAGTGAAACGGGCATCCTTCATGTGGTGGCTGTACGTCGAGCCGTCACCGCCCATGCTCTTCATGAACGGAAAAACATGCTCGGCCACCACGTCAAACATGACTGCCGGGGCAAAGTTTTTGAAGCGCGACCAGCGCAGGTCGTTGTAGTCGCGGCCCTTGAGGTCGTTGCCTTCGGGAAAGACGCGGTTTGCCATCGGCTTCTTGAGGAGCATGGCTTTGCTCTCTTCAAGGGTGTGCGCGTCATCCAGACGGCGGATGAACAGCAGGTAAGTGATTTGTTCCATCACCTCCAGCGGGTTGGAAATACCACCCGACCAGAAGGCATTCCAGACGGAATCGATTTGGCTGCGAAGTTCGCCAGTAAGCATGCTGAATCCCTGTTTTTGTTATTGCGCCCGGGCAGCATTGCCGGGGGCGATTTAAGGAATTCATCTTATCTGAGCGGTAAGGTCTTCACAATGCCGAAGGGATAGAGACAAGCTAATGGTGCCGTGCGGGCCTCCAGTTGCCGGCTGGTCAAGAAGAGCCAGGAACTTGCTGACACTCTCCCCGATTGGTACTTCTCGGGTGCTGTGGCACTTGGCATAGGTGGACACCCAAGCCAGTGCCAAACGTGGCATTGCCCCGTAAGGGATCGGCTACAGTTTCATCGCTAGATCGGGCTATGACTAGGAGTAGTGGCTACTGTTGAATGGTGTTATCGGTTTTGCCGTCATCTGGGAACTTTTGGTATGCCGGATATTATGGGTGGCAGTAATGGTCTCCGGTGTCAATCCCCCGGGTGTCCCCATTTGTG
>CAIVXW010000467.1 GCA_903910005.1 uncultured Methylococcaceae bacterium | reverse complement strand
TCATCCCCCTGCTGCAAGAGTATTTCTTCGAGGATTGGCAGCGCATTCACTGGGTACTCAACGATCACCGCAAACCCAAGGCGGAGCATCAATTCGTGCAGCAACCGGCCCCTCAAGACAAACTGGTTGGCGAGGGTGTCAACGTCAACGAGCAAAACCGGTGCTGGACGATCAATGACGCTGCCTTCAATCTGCCGGAAGCCTATCAGGGCATCATCAGCGTGAATGCTTTGCCAAACGGCGAGAACGAGGCGGAACCCCAGTGAAGACCACCGTCACCGTCCGCGAATATGCCCGGCTGACCACCGAGCCGGTGGCGAAACCGACACTGGATCGCGCCCAGGTTTCGGCTACCGCATTCGACTGGCTGTGTCATCTGAATACCGGTTTCAGTCGTTCCGGCACCCTGAAGCTGGTGACGATGGAAAACCGCCGCTGGTTGAAGCTGGATAATTATGTGGGCGTTGTCGAAACCCCGTGCGGGACGCGGCTGGAAATCCTGCCCAAACATGTTGAGCAGGGCGAGTGCGTCACCAGCAGCCGGAACTTGCTCAAACGCATGATGGCCACCGCCCTCGATCTGCCGGTACGTGAGGCCGGTGTCGCCTCGCTCGAAGTTTTTGAGAATACGCCGCTGAGCGAGTGGGTCATGGGCCAGTTTCTGCTGGCACTGGATCATCTGGTGAAACGCGGGGTGCGTGCGGCGTATTGGCGGATCGAGGCGGAAGAACGCTATCTGCGCGGCGGTCTGGATGTCGTCCGGCAAATGCGCCAGCCGCCGGGCCGGGGCCATGTCTTCCAGATTCGCCATGACCTTTTCCTGTACGACCGCCCGGAAAACCGGCTACTCAAACGCGCCCTGGAGTACGTCTGCCATTTGACCCAAACGCCCGCCCACTGGCGGCTTGCCCAGGAATTGCGCGGTCTGTTGCAGGAGATTCCCGCCAGCAGTGATGTGAACCAGGATTTCAAGCTCTGGCGCACGGATCGCCTGATGAACCATTATCAGTCGGTGCGTCCGTGGTGTGAGCTGATTCTCTACCGCCTGATGCCGCTGGCACTGGCCGGAAACTGGCGGGGCATCAGTCTGTTATTTCCGATGGAAAAACTGTTCGAGCGTTACGTAGCAATAAATCTGCGCCGGGTTCTGTTAGCCGATGCCCGCCTGACGATTCAGGCCGCCAGCCAGTACCTTTGTCAGCATGAGGGCAAGAAGCTGTTTCGCCTTGAACCGGATTTGTTGATCGAACATCAGCAGCGGCGTTGGGTGCTGGATACCAAATGGAAACGCTTGAATGCCGCAAACCGCGAGGACAAATATGGCTTGAGCCAGGGGGATTTTTATCAGTTGTTTGCCTATGGTCAAAAATATCTGGCCGGACAAGGCACGCTGGTTTTAATCTATCCCCGGCATCCCGGTTTTCGGGAGGCATTACCCCGGTTTGATTTCAACGATAATCTGAATTTGTGGGTATTGCCTTTAGATCTGGATACCGCCTGCTTGCAGCAGGCAGAATCGGCCGGACTGCCGTTGCGGGAGGTTGGAATGTAGCGGGTTCTCTTCCGGGGCAGTAAGCCTGCAATCAACCAGGCCCGGTTTTTACCCATCCTTTTTTATCACCACAAACAT
>CAIVXW010000466.1 GCA_903910005.1 uncultured Methylococcaceae bacterium | reverse complement strand
CCGGCAAACCGCGGGTAATTGAAAACTCGGAAGGGGCACGTACCACGCCTTCAATCATTGCCTTCACCCCGGACAACGAAGTACTGGTTGGCCAGTCCGCCAAACGCCAGGCAGTGACCAACCCCAAAAACACCCTGTATGCCGTCAAGCGACTGATCGGACGCCGTTTCAAGGACACGGTGGTACAGAAAGACATCCATCTGGTTCCCTACAGGATTGTTGAGGCCGACAACGGCGACGCCTGGATTGAAGTCAGCGGCAGAAAAATGGCCCCGCCGGAAATCTCGGCCCGGGTACTGATGAAACTGAAGAAGGATGCCGAAGCCTATCTGGGTGAGGAAATTCACGAAGCGGTCATTACGGTACCGGCGTATTTCAATGACTCCCAGCGTCAGGCCACCAAAGATGCCGGACGTATCGCCGGCCTTGAAGTCAAGCGCATCATCAACGAACCCACCGCTGCCGCCATGGCCTTTGGCCTGGACAAAAAACACGGCGACATCAAAATTGCCGTATACGATCTGGGCGGCGGCACCTTCGATGTTTCCATCATCGAAATCGCCGAGGTGGATGGTGAGCATCAATTTGAAGTACTGTCCACCAACGGGGATACCCACCTGGGCGGTGAAGACTTTGACCTGCGTATCATTGATTACATCTGCGACGAATTCAAAAAGGAAAACGGCATTGACCTGCACAACGATCCACTGGCTCTGCAACGCCTGAAGGAAGCAGCGGAAAAAGCCAAGATCGAACTGTCTTCCAGCCAGCAGACCGACATCAACCTGCCCTACGTCACCGCTGACGCCTCCGGACCCAAACACCTCAACCTGAGACTGACCCGGGCCAAGCTGGAAGCACTGGTTGAAGACCTGATCCAGAAAACCCGGATTCCCTGCGAAACCGCCCTGAAGGACGCCGGCCACAAACCCAGCGAAATCGACGAAATCATCCTGGTTGGCGGTCAGACCCGCATGCCCAAGGTGGTGGAATTCGTGCGTGAGGTCTTTGGCAAGGAGCCGCGCAAGGATGTCAACCCGGACGAAGCGGTGGCTCTGGGAGCGGCCATTCAGGGCGGGGTACTCGGCGGACAGGTCAAGGACGTACTGTTGCTTGACGTGACCCCCCTGTCACTGGGCATCGAAACCCTGGGCGGGGTGATGACCAAACTCATCGAAAAAAACACCACCATCCCCACCAAAACCGGCCAGGTCTTTTCAACGGCGGAAGACAACCAGACCGCGGTCACCATTCATGTGTTGCAGGGCGAGCGCGAAATGTCACGCGACAACAAATCGCTGGGCCGATTTGATCTGTCCGACATACCGTCGGCACCGCGTGGCGTTCCCCAGATTGAAGTCACCTTTGATATTGATGCCAACGGTATCCTGCATGTGTCCGCCAAGGACAAGGCCACCGGCAAGCAGCAATCCATCCGTATCACCGCCTCCAGCGGCCTGAGCGAGGATGAAATCAAGCGGATGGTGCGTGATGCCGAACTGCATGCCGAGGAAGACAAACGCATGCACGATCTGGTCACCGCCCGCAATCACGCCGACAGCCTGATTCACTCTACCCAGAAAACCCTGCAGGAAGTGGGCGAGAAGGTCTCCGCCGATGATCGCGGCAAAATCGACGCCGCCATCAGCGACCTCAAAGCAGTACTGGACAGCGACGATCATGCCGAAATCGAGCGCAAGACCCAGCGTCTGACCGAACTCACCGGTAAAATGGCAGAACAGCTCTATGCGGCTGAACAGGGCGGTGCCGCAGGGGCTACCTCCGATACGGAGCAGCAGTCGAGTGCGGGTGGCGGCAGCAACAAACCGCATGATGATGCGGTCGACGCCGAGTTTGAAGAAGTCAATGATACCCGCAAATAACCGCGTTGCGCCTGCGCTGCGTCTGACAGCCTGACCGGTTTCAGGCCTTACGGGCGGGTTTACGAAGCGGCATCCTGCTACAATGGCGGGATGCCGCTTCTCTGTCATCACGGAAGGCAAATTGCAACGAATCAACCAGACTACACACCGCTTATGGCCAAAGAAGACTATTACGAACTACTCGGGGTTGCCCGCAACGCCAGCGAAGACGAAATCAAGAAAAGTTTTCGTCGGCTTGCCATGAAATATCACCCGGATCGCAACCGGGACAATCCTCAGGCCGAGGAACAGTTCAAAAAAATCAAGGAGGCGTATGATGTGCTGTCCGATGCCAAGAAACGCTCGGCCTACGATCAGTTCGGTCATGCCGGACTGGATGCCGGCATGGGCGGCGGTGCTGGCGGATTCAGCTATACCGCCGAGAATTTCAGCGAAATTTTCGGTGATGTGTTCGGCGACATTTTTGGAGGAGGCGGTAGCCGCAAGCGGGGCCGGGCGCAGCGGGGTGCGGATCTCCGCTACAACCTTGAGGTAACGCTGGAAGAAGCCGTTTCCGGCACGGAAGTCAAAATCCGGGTGCCCACTCAAATCGTTTGTACCGAATGCAACGGCAGCGGTGCCAAAAAAGGCACTACGCCGGTCACCTGTACGACCTGTCAGGGTCATGGCGTGGTACGCATGCAGCAGGGCTTTTTTGCGGTTCAGCAAACCTGTCCCACCTGCCGGGGTACCGGTCAGCAGATCAAGGATCCGTGCCGGGCCTGTAACGGCCACGGTCGGGTGCAGGAAACCAAAACCCTGTCGGTCAAAATTCCGGCCGGAGTGGATTCGGGCGACCGGATTCGTCTGGGCGGCGAAGGTGAAGCGGGTGAGGGCGGCGGTCCGGCTGGTGATCTCTACGTGCAAATCGCGGTCAGGGAGCATCCCATTTTTACCCGCGACGGTGCCAACCTGTACTGTGAAGTACCCATCAGTTTTCCCACCGCCTGCCTGGGCGGCGACCTGGAGGTTCCAACCCTCGACGGCAAGGTGGTACTCAAGATACCGGCAGAAACCCAGACCGGACGACTGTTCCGCCTGCGCAACAAGGGTGTAAAGCCTGTGCGTGGCGGGGCTCAGGGTGATCTGCTGTGCCGGGTCCGGATTGAGACGCCCATTCACCTCAACAAGGAACAACTGGAACTCATCAAAAAACTCGACGAATCCCTGAGTGGTGGCGGTAGCCATCACAGCCCGCAGGCGCACGGCTGGCTGGATGGTGTGAAGCAGTTTTTTGAAAACTGGGAGGGCTT
>CAIVXW010000465.1 GCA_903910005.1 uncultured Methylococcaceae bacterium | reverse complement strand
GGGCGACCACGCGATGGGCGGCGACAGGATGGGTGGCATGGGCGACCACGCGATGGGCGGCGGTGGCATGATGGGTAGCATGGGTGGCATGGGTGGCATGGGTGGCATGGGCGGCATGCATTCATCGAAACTGCCGGTTGGCAGCGAGTATCCGCTGCTCCGAATCAAGGTCACCCGCAAAGTCAGCGACAGTCCCTCACTGCCCACCCATTTGTCGCGCCTGCCGCATTACGGCATTCAGGACGTGGCCAATCCCGACCACCCCATTCCCCTGGGAATCTCGGAAGGCCCGATGTCGATGCTGCTGAACGGCCAACCCTATGGCAAGGGTGGCCTGCTACCGTTTGAGCGGGTTCCGCTCAACAGCGTACAACTGCTGGAAATTTTCCACGCCCACGGTGACATGAGCGGTGGCGGACACCGTATGGACGGCGATGCGGGTGGCATGGGCAGCATGGGTGGCATGGGCATGATGTTTTCCATGGCCCATCCCATTCACCTGCACGGCCAGTCATTCCGCATTCTCAGTCGCACCATTGATGCCGACGAATCATCAGACTACGCAACCGTGCGGGAAGGCTTTATTGATGAGGGACTGAAGGACACGGTATTGGTCATGCCCGGTGAACGGGTAAAACTGATCAAACCCTTTGCCGACTATAAAGGCCTGTTCATGTACCACTGTCACAACCTGGAGCATGAAGACATGGGCATGATGCGTGAGTTTTTGATCGAGTGAAGTCGGCCTGATCCGCCCCGCAGCGGGCAATCACAGCCACAGTAGTCCGGTGACGGTGGGGGCGTAATGATTATTTGCCCCCACCGTGTTTTTATCGGTTTCCGGACTCTGTCGATCAAGAAGCGAGTGATGAGCAGAACTGGATGGTTGGCGGGTTCCCTGCGCCTCATCCCGAACCCCGGGCGGCGGGGTATAATGCGCGCACTCAATCCTTATCAAGTTCAGGCGTATGGTGTCTTTTTGTTGTGTGCGGGGCCGGTTGTTTGTTGCGGTGGTCTGGATCGGGATGCTGGGGAGTGGCCTTGGCCGGGTCGGTGCGGCAGTCGGGGATGACGAGCCGGTTGAACTGGAGTCCATTGAGGTGAGCGGGCAGAAACCGGTGAGTGCAATGGGTCCGCTGGAAGGCTTGTATCTGGAAAAAACCCAGATCCCCGGCAATGTGCAAAGCCTGGACCGTGAGGATATCCGCAATGCCCGTGCGACCAGTCTGGGTGAGTTGATGAACAGTACGCTGCAATCGGTCAACGTCAACGACTACCAGGGCAATCCGTTCCAGATGGACATTACTTACCGGGGTTTTTCCGCCTCCCCCCAGATCGGCACACCGCAGGGTTTGTCGGTATTTCTCGATGGGGTACGGGTCAATGAGCCCTTTGGTGATGTGACCAACTGGGATTTGATTCCGCTCAATGCCTTGTCCGGCATGGAGGTGTTTCCCGGTTCCAATCCGCTGTTCGGTCTGAATACCCTGGGCGGTGCCCTGGCCCTGCATACCCGTAACGGTTTTGATGATGCCGGTGCCGAGGTCAGTTTTCAGGGCGGTTCCTGGGGGCGCAAGCACGGACAACTGGCGGTGGGCGGGCATCGCGGTCAGTGGGGTGGCTTTCTGGCCCTGAACGGGTTTGCCGAGGACGGCTGGCGGGTCAATTCGCCGACCGAGGTTTTGCAGGGCTTTGGCCGGGTGGACTGGCGCGGTGACCGCTACAGTGTCAGGGCGTCGGCCCTCCTGGTCGGCAACGAACTGCTGGGCAACGGTCTGGTGCCCAGGGAACTCTACACCCGTCAGTCGGATGCGGTGTTCAGTTCGCCGGATGCTACCCGCAACGATCTGCAACACTATACCCTGGGCGGCGAATATAACGTAACGGATTCTTTCAGCCTGACCGGGCAGATTTACCGGCGTGATGGCTCGCGCCGGAGTACGGCGGGGGATATCTACGAGGATTTCCGCGAATTGACCGGCGGCTGGAGTAACCCGCTGGTCGCCCGGGGTACCGGTACCGGCCAGCCGGTCTGCCAGTTTCAGGATGTCAACCGGGATGGAGTACCCGATTATGCCCTGGACAGCGACTGGGATGGCCTGGCGGATGAGGGCAGCCTCAATGTGCCGGTCAACGCCACCAACCGCGATAACGTGATGCCGCTGCCGCCACTGAATGGTGATGACTGTGGCCTGGTCAACTACCTGCCGGTGGCGGCTGATTCAGGCCCGCGCAACGGGGCCGGCGGTGATCGGCGCAATCAGGCGGCGGGTCTGTCAGCGCGGGGCTGGGTGGATGGTACTCCCATCGGCGTGCTGAACCACACCCGCATCGGGCAGGTCACCGAGGGAGCCGCCCTGCAACTCAACTGGAACCTGCCCCGGCACAAGTTCATGCTGGGTGGGTCGGTCGATGCAGCCCGTTCTACCTTCGACAGCAGCCAGCAACTGGGGCTGATGGATGCCAGCCACCGGGTTTATACCGATCCGGCCGGGGTTGATCCGGTCTTCATGGCCGGTCAGAACCCGGTCCGCAATAATGTGTTTTCCGGTCAGTCGTCGACCTATGCCGGTTATTTCAGCGAAACCTTTTCGCCCAGGAACTGGCTGCATTTGAGCGTGGCCGGGCGTTTCAATCACACCCGGGTCAAAAACCGGCTCAAGGCCAGAAGCCGTGCCGGTTATGACAATCTGCATGACCTGCTTGATCTCAACACCTACCGCCCCACCGTCATCACCTGCCCCAACGCAGACCCGGCCTCCTGTCCGCTGCAACCCAATTACAACCTGCGGGCCAACTGGGATCGGGATGTGTGGCTGTCACAAGACCCTTACTACGGCCTGGGCCCGTACAGCGAACGCCCCACCGGAGAGGCATTTACCTACAATTCATTCAACCCCGCCGTGGGACTCAGCGTGCTGCCAACCGAATCGCTCAACCTGTTTTTCAACTGGAACCAGGGTACCCGTACCCCTTCCAGTGTGGAACTGGGCTGTGCCTATGATTCGACGCTGGTGCCGCAGGATCCGGCGGATCCTGATTCGCCCAAAATTCCCCGCAGTTTCGCCTCGATTGGCGGTGCCTGTACCTTGCCTACCACCCTGTCGGGTGATCCATTCCTGCCGCAGATTTTTGCCCGCACCTATGAGTTCGGCCTGCGGGGCACTGTATTCAAGGCCTGGGAGTGGAATGCCGGGGTTTACCGTACAGATCTGAGCGATGACATCTATCTGGTCGGCATCACCGCCAACCGCAGTTTTTTCGATACCATCGGCGACACCCGACGGCAGGGTATTGAGCTGGGTTTGTCGGGTTCGCTGGGACCGGTCGATCTGCGCGTGGGTTACGGGTATACCGATGCCAGTTTCCAGTCGACCCTGTACATGTTGAGTCCGCACAACAGCAGTGCCCGGGTTTCTACCCCGGCGGATGTCAGTTACGATGCGGCGGGCCGACCTGACACCGCCTTGCAGGACATGATACGGATTGAACCGGGCGACCGGATGCCGGGCATTCCCCGCCATAACCTTACGGTGTCACTCAACCTGCACCTGAATCGGGACTGGGAGGCGGGGCTGGCGATGATTGCACATTCGTCGTCTTTTGTGCGCGGCAACGAGAACAATGACCATCGGGTGGGTGAACCTGATTATGTCAGGCAATCGACCGGAACCGGCTATGGCTGGGTCGCCGGTCGTCCTTACACCCAGTCAGGCAGTGTGCCGGGCTATGCCATTTTCAATTTCAAGACCCGCTACTCGCTGACGCAGGGGTTGTCGGTGTTTGGTCTGGTCAACAACCTGTTTGACCAGAATTATTTCACCGCCGGGCGTCTGGGCATCAATCCGTTTGCACCGGAAGATCAGGGTACGGTCGGGCCGAGCGGCTGGAACTACAACAGCAACGACTGGCTGAACACCACCCTGGTGGCACCGGGAGCCCCCCGGGCCTTCTGGGCCGGCATTGAATACCGTTATTGAAGTGAGGCGGCCATCCTGTGGGGCGGCCATCCTGGCTGCCGGGTGAATGGTGAATGGTGAATGGTGAACCGACATTCCGCCCCCCAGTCGTCTAAAATACATCTTTCCTGAAAACTCACCACCACGCCCG
>CAIVXW010000464.1 GCA_903910005.1 uncultured Methylococcaceae bacterium | reverse complement strand
CTCCATTCGACATCAGGATCGCTGTCGATGACACTGGCTCCAAGGCTGTTGATACCGGCATGATGACCGCCAGCGGGCAGGCACTCAATGCGATGACCCTGGCTGAGTTCGTACGGATCACCGTCTTTGAGATCGGCGGCAGTGTAAGGGCCATAGGCCGGGGCGAGACGGGGGGATGACATGGGGGATTCTCCGGGTAGGCAAAGGCGGGCTTTGACCATAACGGATTGTGGGTTTGGCGTCCACTGAATGGGGGGCAGTGTGTACACGGGACTGACGAACCCTGTGCAACCCGCCGGTTTTCTCCTGTGGCGGGGTTTTGTAACGACGTTGTTAAAGTTCTGCCCGGGGCCGGGGAAGGCCGCATGGTCTAATCCGGGCCAGCGCAGGCAACATGCATTCAGGGCGGTGCCATCGAAGTGGCGCGGGACTCTTTTTAATGAAGGGCGTCCCCTGCCTGCTTCCCGATCATGTTCAACAACACCGTCTGATGCCGTTATTCCACTGCCGTTCCTGCTGTATGCGAAAGAAGGCCTGTCGGCTGAGGAGTGGGCAATCCGGGTGGTTTTGTTGCCGGTGCAGCAGGTAACGCTCGTAAGCATCGTCGCCGCTGAGTTGGCGTAGCCATTGCCACGCGCCGGTAAGACCCCCGGATAAAAAACTGAACGCCCACGCCGGAGACGGCCTGGGCGTGTGGTGGAGGTTCATCCCGGAACGCTTATTTGATTTTGCCTTCCTTGTACGTCACATGCTTGCGGACGACAGGATCAAATTTCCTGATCTCCATCTTTTCCGGCATGTTTTTCTTGTTTTTGGTGGTGGTGTAAAAATGGCCGGTACCGGCGCTGGATATCAGTTTGATTTTGTCACGCATGAATTAACCCCCCTTAAACGGATTGACCGCGCTTGCGCATGTCGGCCAGAACGGCATCAATGCCCTTCTTGTCGATGGTACGCAGACCCTGGCTGGAAATACGCAGGCTGACCCAGCGTTTTTCACTCTCCACCCAAAAACGATGCACGTGCAGGTTGGGGTTGAAGATGCGTTTGGTCTTGTTGTTCGCGTGCGAGACGTTGTAGCCTACAATACGCCGTTTGCCTGTTACCTGGCACTCTCTGGACATGGTTATCCTCTTGGTCTGTTCTGAAAAAATCAGACCTTATAAAGGATCAGGACTCAGTGAGTCAAGTCAAACCCCGAATTTGCGAGACCCCTTTCATGAGCATCAAACTCGGGATCGTCATGGATCCCATTGCCCGCATCAACATTCGCAAGGACAGCAGCTTTGCCATGCTGCTGGAAGCCCAGGCCCGTGGCTACACCTTGTATTACATGGAGCTGAACGATCTCTACCTGAGGGATGGCAGAACCTGCGCCCGGATGCGTAAACTTCGGGTTGAGCGCAATGAAGCCGCCTGGTTCAGCCTGGATGAGTCCATTGACGCGCCGCTGGACACTGCCCTGGATGTGGTGTTGATGCGCAAGGATCCGCCGTTTGATCCGGAATATATTTACGCCACCTATCTGCTGGAATGCGCCGAAAATCGGGGGCTGTTCGTGGTCAACAAGCCCCGCTCCCTGCGGGACGCCAACGAAAAGCTGTTCACGGCCTGGTTTCATCACTGTTGCGCTCCCACCCTGGTGGCGCGGGAAGCCACCCGCATCCGCGAGTTTTTGCACGAACACTGCGAAATCGTCCTCAAGCCGCTCGATGGTATGGGCGGTGCGTCCATTTTCAGGGTGGCCGGCCACGATCCCAACCTCAGCGTGATTCTGGAAACCATGACCCGACACAATTCCCGCTTTGTCATGGCCCAGAAATACCTGCCCGAGATCGTCGATGGCGACAAGCGCATATTGGTGGTCAACGGCACCGCAGTGCCGTATGCCCTGGCCCGTATTCCGGCTGCCGGTGAGAGTCGCGGCAATCTGGCTGCCGGTGGTCGGGCCGAGGGGCGGCCCCTCACCGCCCGCGATCACTGGATTGCCGGGCAGGTCGGCCCTGAGTTGTGTGCCCGTGGTCTGGTATTCGTGGGGCTGGATGTGATCGGCGATTATCTGACTGAAGTCAATGTCACCAGTCCCACCTGCATTCAGGAGCTGGATCGAGCCTTTGGACTCAACATCAGTGCCCTGCTGATGGATCATGTCGAGGCAGTGCTTGCGGCCCGGTAAGGTTGAAGCCCGCTTAAACGGCATCGTCGGGCGTTGCGATGCCTCCGGTGTCGGCCAGTTTCTGAAATTCTGCCGGGATGTCCACAGTCTGCAGCGGTGCGGGTTTTGCCGTTCCGGCGGTTGTGGCGATCCTGAGTTGGTAGACATAGGCCAGCACCTGGGCTACAGCCGTGTAAAGGCCGGGCGGAATTTCCCGGTCAAGTTTGGTGGAATAGTAGAGAGCCCGGGTCAGCGGCGGGATCGATAACAGTGGCACACCGGCCGCCAGTGCCTGATTTCTGATGCGGGCGGCAATCAGGTCGCCCCCCTTGGCAACCAGTCGGGGGGCACCCATGCTGTCCTGATCGTATTTGAGGGCCACGGCGTAGTGGGTCGGGTTGGTCAGTACCACATCGGCCTGGGGTACCTGCTCCATCATCCGCTTTTGCGACATCTCGTATTGCAAGCCCCTGATGCGGCTTTTGACTTCAGGTTTACCTTCACTGTCGCGCATCTCGTCCTTGATTTCCTGCAGGGTCATTTTGAGTTGCCGTTTGTAATCCCACAATTGATAGGGAACATCCAGGGCGACAATCAGGACCAGGGAAGCGCACAGCCAGATCAGGGTGGAGACCACCAGACCGGTCGCCTGTTCGGTTGCCGGCAACAGTGGCAACGTGACCAACGCTCTTATTTCGCCAAAGCGGGAGCGCAGCAGCAGGTAAGTGACCAGTCCTACCAGCACGATTTTCAGCAGACCCTTCACCAGTTCAACCAATGCCTGGGCCGAAACCATCCGCCCCAGTCCGGTCAGGGGATTGAGCTTGTCAAATTTGGGTTGAAGGTTGCTGCCGGTAAAACTCAACCCGCCAATCAGGGCCGGTGCGATCAGGGCCGCCAGGGTGGTGATCAGTAGTATCGGGGCCAGCATCAGCCCGGCCTGACGGAGGGCGTGGGCAAAATGAAGGCCGGGAGCCTGAGGATCCAGCAGATCGCGTCGACTGATGCGTAAATCCCATTCAAATAGTTCGCGGAACTGCTCCATCATGCCGTGACTGAACAGCATCAGGGCAGACACGCCTGCCAGCAATACGACCACGGTATTGAGTTCGCGTGAGCGTGGTATCTGTCCCCGTTCGCGGGCCTGGGTCAGGCGTTGCTGGGTCGGTTCTTCTGTTCGTTCCTGGTCGCTTTCTTCTGCCATGGTAAGGGCCTCGGTGGTGGTTGGTGGGCGGTAGTAGTATGCAGTAGGCAGTGGGCAGTGGGCAGTGGGCAGTGGGCAGTATTCACTCACCACTCACCATTCGCTACTCGCCATTCACACCCCCCGCGGCCAGGATGGCCGCGCCACTCACCCCTCACCCCTCACCCCTCACCCCTCACCCCTCACCACGCCTACCCGATTT
>CAIVXW010000463.1 GCA_903910005.1 uncultured Methylococcaceae bacterium | reverse complement strand
TGGCGGGATCTTCCATGGTCCAGTCCACCAGGCTCAGCAATTCGTTGACGGTCGGCAAGCGCCAGTCACTGTACCCGGCAAAAGCAGTCGATGCGGCAGTTTGCTTCCAGGCAGACTGGCTGGCCTGTCCCTCACAACCAAAGCTGGAAAAGGTCTGACCTTCGGCACAGCGTTTCCACATCAGTCCCGTCTTTTTGTGGGTAGCCGTACCGTCGTTGTTGTCTATGAAATCAGTGGCTTGCAAAGAATCCAACCACTGACCGCCGCGAACCAACCGAACCGCGTAGTTGAAGTCACGGTAGTCGTCGTCGACACCGCCATAGTAGAAACTGACAAACCAGGCGCCACCGGTATCGCCGACGTACGGCGACGACGACCAAAAATACGCTGCGGGCGTACGGGGAAACAGAACCGGGTTGCTGGCCGGATTGGCGGTTGCCCGTTCCACCAGGGTATTGAGTTCAACAACGCCGGGCACCCGCCAGTCGGTATGCCCGGCAAAATCGGTGGAACTGGCCGCAGTCTGGGCACCCTTGAACGTGTACGTCTTGTGATCCCCCCGACAATCCCCCGACCAGGTTTGCCCCAGGGCGCAGCGCATCCAGGTCAGGCCGGTGCGTTGGTCGGTCACCGTACCGTCGCCGTTGTTGACAAAGGCATCGGTGGGGACATCCACTGCCCGCACCGACCCCGCTCCCAGGGCCACACAGCCCACCATGACCGCAAACATGCCGTGACGCAACATAATCGAACCTCATGTCATCAATGATTAAAACGATGCCTGCCGGGTGCCATCGCCTACAGCCCCCCGGCCCGGCAGCCAGTACCCGGATTGTAGCAACTCTGCCTGCCCACTGCCCACTGCCCACTGCCCACTGCCCACTGCCCACTGCCCACTGCCCACTGCCCAGCCCCCCAGGCTTTCAGCGGCATTTAATCAGTTGATTGACCGCATCCAGGGCGTCTTCATTATAGGGAACCCCGAGTTTGTCGAGCTGGCAGGTGTTGAGGGTAATTCTGGAACCGGCAGGAACCTGGATGTTCGGTGTGGCGGGCGTGCGTGCCAGAATGGCTCGGGCCAGGTGGGCGGCCTGACGTCCAACGGTGGGATCGTCGGCGGCCACGACGACGCTGGCTCCCAGCGGCACCATGGCCTCACTGTAGGTGTAGACCGGTTTTTGATGACGCACGGCTGCGGCAAAAATTGTTTCCAGTGCCTGACGATCCACCAATACGCCTGGATCGGCCATCAGCCAGAGCAAATCAATCCGGGGCAGCAGATTCTCCAGTGCTTTGCCCAGGTGGGCGGGTTGCCCTACCGTTTGTTCGACCGACTCCAGCCGGTTTTCCTGTATCAGGCGGCGTGCCTCGGTAATCCGTTCCTGGTTGTAGCGCGGATCGTACACAAAGCCGATGCGTTTTCGCTCCGGCAGCAGGTAACGCAGGTAGGCCAGTTCCTGTGACAGGGATAATTCATTGGCGATGCCGTAGCGGTTTTTTCCCTGTCCGAACCGTTCCCAGTTGATGACCGAGGAGAATAGCAGGGGCCGCTCACCGGCGGCGGGAATGGCGAGCTGAAGTGCCTTCGAGCCGATGCCGTAAATCAGATCAGGAGCGGCCTGCTCAATCAGGCGGCCAATATCGGCGGGTTCCCGGCCCTCCAGAGCGAGGGTGGTGAGGGTGCGGTTGGGGGCGGCGGCCCCCTGTCGGAAGCCGGATTCGGCCTGGCGGTATTTTTCCACCGAACCGTCAGAATTGATGATGAGGATTTTGTCACCCCCCGGTGAACCGGCCATGGCGGCAACCGGCAGGGCCAGCAGGCCGGTCAGCAGCCACCGGGCGGCAACGCTGTTTCGAGTCATGTTCATCCCTCAGCGTAGCGATCTGGACAGGGCCGGCTCCAGGGTCTCCACCCGTTTCCAGCCGTCCAGTCCGAGCATTTTGAGGTTGGTTTCACCCTCGGGCTGCTGATTCATGGATTCAATGATCCTGATTAGTGGCACGTCGTCGGCCCGGGTCTGACGGGGAATGGCGGCTATCAGCAACAGGTTTTTGTCGCTGCTTGCCAGCGTCCTGAGCTGGCTGTGTTGCCGGGCGTTGACCAGGGCCAGTTTGTTCAGGCTGGCTTCCGACGAAATGGCGGCCTGGGCCATGCCAAACCCTACTGCCATCAGTGCGTCGATATCCTTGGGCACGGTCAGCAGTCTCAGGCCACTCACCAGACTGGCGTCTGCCAGCATTTTGCCCAGCAGTGTTCTCAGATAATCCTCGGTGCCTGAACCGGCTACCGTGGCCTCCCGCAGGGCGGCCAGTTCGACGCCCTGCCTGGAGGTAAGGGCCTTGCGCTGGGCAACCTCGCCCCGGGCCATGCCTACCAGTACCGGATTCAGCGGAATTTTCTCGTTCAGCAGGGCGTAGTGCCAGCTTGACACCAGGTACACCCCGGCCGGTTTGTCCTGCAGGGTTTTCTCGAAGGTTGCCCGGTCGCTGAAGGGCTGGAAACTGTAATTGCCCTGACGGCTCAGGAAGGTATCAAACCCGGCCTTGAGGGCGGCGAAATTGTCCACGCTGGTCTCCGGATTGTAGAAGAACACGGTAAGCGGCGTAGCCGTCACGGCCGGGACGGTACACGCCAGAGCCAGCATCAGTCCGGTACGGCAGACTATGGCGCAGGTTCTGGATGCAGGTAGAAGGTACGTCATGGCAAGGGGCAGGTGACCGGTCGGGGTTGGGCGGAAACGGGGCGATTATCCCATAATTTGACCGTCTGATCCCGTTACCGCAGTCCGGTCAGAATCGTCCGGGACAGGCTTTTTTGCAGTAGTGGAACCACTAATCGGCAACAGGTCGTTATAAAGGTTCGTCATTTGCTGTATCATCCTCCGCTTCATTTTTCATCAGGACTCGGTAAGCACTGCAATGCTAGGCAAACTGGTTAAAAAAATCGTCGGCAGCCGCAACGATCGCATCATCAGCAGAAAAAGAAAAATCGTCAAAAAAATCAACGCGCTCGAATCACGGTTCCGTGCCCTGTCCGATGCCGAACTCCGGCAGATGACGCAGGAATTCAGGGCCAGACTGGAGCAGGGTGAAAAACTGGATGCACTGATTCCGGAGGCTTTCGCCACGGTGCGGGAGGCATCGAGACGGGTTTTGAACATGCGCCACTTCGATGTACAGCTCATCGGCGGCATGGTTCTGAATGATGGCAAAATTTCGGAAATGAAAACCGGCGAGGGCAAAACCCTGGTAGCCACCCTGGCCGCTTACCTCAATGCCCTGCCGGGCAAAGGGGTTCACGTGGTTACGGTCAACGACTACCTGGCCCGGCGTGATGCCGAATGGATGGGGCGCATCTACCGGTTTCTGGGGCTTTCGGTCGGCGTTATCGTCAGCAACCTGGAGACGGCAGAACGGCGCGAGGCCTATGCCGCTGACATCACCTACGGCACCAACAACGAATTCGGTTTTGATTACCTGCGTGACAACATGACCTTCTCGCTGGAGCAGCGGGTGCAACGCGGTCATGCCTACGCCATTGTCGATGAAGTGGACTCCATCCTGATCGACGAGGCCCGAACCCCCCTCATCATCTCCGGTCCCACCGAGGATCGCAGCGACCTCTACCACAAAATTGATGCCCTGATTCCCAAACTGCAACGGCAGCAGAAGGAAAACGGCCCGGGCGATTATGCCGTGGACGAAAAGTCCCGTCAGGTTCATCTGACCGAAACCGGTCATGAGCAGATTGAAAAAATCCTGGTGCAGTATGGGCTCATCCAGCCCAGTGAGAGCCTGTACGATGCCGTCAACATTCGCCTGATGCATTACATCAATGCCTGCCTCAAGGCCCATGCCCTGTTTCAGCGGGACGTGGATTACATCGTACGCGACCAGCAAATCATCATCGTTGATGAATTCACCGGCAGGGCCATGGCAGGGCGGCGTTGGTCGGAAGGTCTGCATCAGGCGGTGGAAGCCAAGGAACGGGTGCCGGTTCAGAACGAAAACCAGACGCTGGCCTCCATCACCTTCCAGAATTATTTCCGGCTCTACGCCAAACTGGCCGGCATGACCGGTACCGCCGACACCGAAGCCCCTGAGTTTCACCAGATTTATGGCCTGGAAGTGGTGGTGATTCCACCCAACAAGATCAACGCCCGCCAGGACATGGGCGATCTGGTCTATCTGTCCTTTCAGGAAAAATATCAGGCCATCATTGAAGACATCCGCGAATGCCAGGCCCGGCAGCAGCCGGTACTGGTGGGTACCACCTCGATTGAGAATTCCGAAATTCTCTCAAACCAGCTTCGCAAACTCGGCATTCCGCATCAGGTACTCAATGCCAAGCACCACGAGCAGGAGGCCCACATCATCGCCCAGGCCGGAAAACCCGGGGCCGTTACCATTGCCACCAACATGGCAGGGCGCGGAACCGACATCGTGCTGGGAGGCAGCCTGGAAGAGGATTTGCTGGGTGTCGATCCGGCTGATACCGCCACCACCGCCCGCCTGCGCGGCGAATGGCAGGCCCGGCACGACCAGGTACTGGCCTCGGGTGGCCTGCATGTGATTGGCTCGGAGCGGCATGAATCCCGCCGGGTGGACAACCAGTTGCGGGGCCGCTCCGGTCGTCAGGGAGATCCCGGCTCC
>CAIVXW010000462.1 GCA_903910005.1 uncultured Methylococcaceae bacterium | reverse complement strand
GCCATAGCTCATCAGGGGCAAAGTCAGGCCTTTGGTAGGCAGCATACCCATATTGACACCCATGTTGATGAAGGACTGCAATCCAAACCAGATGCCGATGCCGTAGGCCAGAAAGGCGGCAAAACGAAGACCGACCCGTTCGGCCAACTGGCCAATCACAAAGGCCCGCCAGACGACTATCATGAACAGGAAAATAACGCTGGTGGCACCCAGCAGACCCAACTCCTCGCCGATGATCGAAAACAAAAAGTCGGTATGGGCTTCCGGCAGATAAAACAGTTTCTGTACGCTTGAGCCCAGCCCTACCCCCAGCCATTCGCCCCGTCCGAATGCAATCAGGGCCTGGGTCAACTGAAAGCCGGTATTGAGCGGATCTTGCCAGGGATCAACAAAACTGAGTACCCGCTTGAGACGATACTCGGCCGTAATCACCAGAAGCACGCCAGCACCGACCAGCAGACCCAGCAGCAACCCGAACTGCCATAAACGGGCTCCTGCCAGAAACAACATGCCAAGGGCCGTGGTCATGATGACCGCAGTGGCACCGAAATCGGGTTCCTTCAACAGCAGAATGCCGGCAATCGACAATAACGCCAGTGGACGAATCATGCCCTGCGCGGATGTTCTGATGATGTGCAACTGCCGTTCGATGTAACCCGCCATGAAAATCACGGCGATCAGTTTGAATACCTCTGAAACCTGGATTCGCAGTCCGAACAGGCTGATCCAGCGCGAACTGCCATTGACGACCTTGCCAACCCCGGGTATCAACACGACGACCAGCATGACCAAACCGGCCATGAACAGCCCTACCGACCATTTTTCCCAGGTCTCCAGTTTTACCTGAACCATCCCGAGGCCCGTCATCAGACCAATGGCGATGTGAACGGCCTGATGTTTCAGGAAATAAAAACTGTCGTTGGCCATTTTCTCGCCCAGATGCAATGAGGCAGACGCCACCATGACGAATCCCAACAACAGAATGGCCATGGCAGCCACCAGCAATACGGCATCCAGATAGAAAAAACGGGTGCCCCAGCGCAGTACCAGACCTCTGGCGCGTACTGTCTGCTGGGCTTTGGCCATCATGCCGGGAGGCTCCGAACCGCGTCGGCAAACAGCCGTCCCCGTTCCTGGAAATCCCGGTACTGATCCAGACTGGCGCACGCCGGGGCCAGCAACACGGTATCACCCGGCCGGGCCAGGGTTCGGGCCGTCTTGACAGCCTGTTTCATGTCACTGACCCGCACCGTGTCAACCACGTCCCGCAAAGCCTGTTCCAGCAGTGCCGCATCCTTGCCCATGAGTACGGCTGAACGTACCTTGCGGGCCACCACCTCCCGCAGTATGGAGAAATCGGCCCCCTTGCCATCACCGCCTGCAATCAGTACGGCCTTGCCGTCCAGTCCCTGCAGGGCAGCCAGACAGGCTCCGACATTGGTGGCTTTGGAGTCGTTGATCCAGACCACCTGATCGATTTCGGCCACCCACTGCATGCGGTGATCAAGTCCGGGAAATCGCTTGAGGGTCGTTACCATGGCCGGAACCCCGATGCCCACGGCATCGGCCAGGGCGACGGCCGCCAGGGCATTGGCCAGATTGTGGCGGCCCTTGATACGCAGTTCGGCGGATTTCAGCAAGGCACTGCATGACGGCGTGACCATCCATTCCTCGCCGTCACGTGTTTGAACGCCGTAACCGACTGAACCGGAACCCAGACCAAACCAGCGCGTCAGCCGACCCGGTTGCTGCATGGCAGCCACCAGCGGATCATCCTGATTCAGTACCATGATGCCTTCACCGGCATAAACCCGCTGTTTGGCGGCAGCGTACGCAGCCAGATCCGGATAACGGTCCATGTGATCCGGGCTGATATTCAGTACCGTAGCGGCTTGAGCTTTGAGGTGACCCGAACGCTCAAGCTGAAAACTGGACAGCTCAATCACATACAACTCGGCCGTATCGTCGAGCAGATCCAGCATCGGAGTACCCAGATTGCCACCGGTGCGGACTTTTCGTCCATCGGACTCTGCCATCAAACCGACCAGCGTAGTGACGGTACTCTTGCCATTGGAGCCGGTAATGGCGATAACCGGTGCCCGGGCCTGCACCGCAAACAGGTCGAGGTCCCCAAACACCGGGATGCCACTGCGCCGGGCCTGGCGAATTTCGGGCAAATCCAGCGACAAACCGGGACTGACAACCAGGTGAGTGGCCGCAGACAGGGCGGCACTGTCCAGTCGTCCGGTGAAAACGGCAGCATCGGGAAAATTTTCCCGCAACTCAGGCAGGAACGGCGGGTGTTCGCGGGTATCGGTAACAGCGAAGGGAATGCCCTTGTCAGCCAGACAGCGGGCAACGGACAGACCGGTTTTGCCAAGACCTGCGATGAGAACCCGCGAGGAACGGTCCATATCCAGACGGTGGAGGGAGGACAAGCCTGTGGAATCAGTGTACATGGCGGTCGCCTCGCTTACCTGAGTTTCAGGGTCGCCAGACCACACAGCACCAGAATGACGGTGATGATCCAGAATCTGACAATGACCTTGGGTTCAGGCCAGCCTTTGAGTTCAAAATGATGATGAATGGGGGCCATGCGAAAAATGCGTTTGCCGGTCAGTTTGAAGGACGCCACCTGTATCATCACCGACAGGGTTTCAATCACGAAGACCCCTCCCATGATGACCAGAACAATCTCCTGACGTACCAGCACGGCGAGTACCCCCAGGGCAGCCCCCAGAGCCAAAGCCCCGACATCCCCCATGAATACCTGGGCCGGATAGGTATTGAACCAGAGAAAACCCAGACCGGCCCCAACCAGGGCACCGCAAAAAATGACCAGTTCTCCGGCTCCGGGCAGGTAGGGAATACCCAGGTAATCGGCAAAACTGGCATGGCCGGACATGTAGGCAAAAATGCCCAAAGCCCCCCCGACCATCACGATGGGCATGATCGCCAGTCCGTCCAGGCCATCGGTTAAATTAACCGCATTGCTGGTTCCGACGATGACGAAGTAGACCAGTACGGGGTAGAACCAGCCCATGTTCAACACAATCTGCTTGAAGAACGGAACGATGAACTGGGTTTCGGCGGGGACACTGGCGGTCATGAACAAAAACAGGGCGGCACCGGCACCGAATACGGATTGCCATAGATACTTGTGGCGGGCGGCCAGTCCCTTTGTGTTTTTAAGCACCAGTTTTTTATAGTCGTCCACAAAACCAACCGCACCAAACGCCAGCGTGACCAGCAGGGTCACCCAGACATAGCGGTTGGACAGATCCGCCCAAAGCAGGGTCGCGATGGTGATGGAGACCAAAATCAGGGCTCCTCCCATGGTGG
>CAIVXW010000461.1 GCA_903910005.1 uncultured Methylococcaceae bacterium | reverse complement strand
GAAGGGTACAGCAATACCACTGTCCCTGCCCGTACCTCCACAACCCTGCCTGTCAGCCAGCGATAAGCCGGAACGCTGGCCACCACGACAATGGCCGCCAGCAGATAGTAGGGTAACAACCGTTGCCGACCTTTGGGATTGGGGCTGGCCGTGCCAACTGCAGGGCGCGTAATTCTGAGGCGGGTGATGTCGGGCTGGTCCATGAATCTTCCCGATGCCAGGTCAGGGGCAGCCCGGATCGCACTCCGGTTTGGTGACTGTACGGGGGGCAACCGGTCGGTGGGTACCGAGTATGAAAGCCTGACTGCAATCCGGCCCGCATCCGCCGGATGTGCGGGACAAACCTGTAGCAGGCGCGTATTCGGGGGTGGTGGAGCAGGCCGAAATGCCTGTCAGGCTCACGATCAGGAGCAGACGTTTGAAGTACACGGGTAATCTCCGCAACGAAATCGGTTGAATCAATGGAGTGGGCCTGCCAGGCGATTCAGAAATGCCCGGACGTGTACCGCGTAGGCACCGGGTTGCTTGCCGCGTTTGACGATGGCGGATGCCACGCCCACAATGACGTAGTCGTTTTTTTCCCTGAGCAACAGCGGTGATCCGGAGTCACCGTAGGTACTGTCGCAGTCGGTAAACAAAATCTGGTCGTCAGCCAGGCGACCGCGCAGCGTGCAACCGTCATGCAGTGACAGCAAGAACGGACGATCCGCACTGTAACCGGCCCGCAGCAGATGGATGTGGCCCATCGTCGCCGGGGCAGGCAGTGCCCGCACCCGCAGCGGTTTGAGTGGCATGGGTTGTTGCAGACGGAGGATAGCCCAGTCGTGCGCGATCCGGGGCAGGGTGGGCATGCTTCTGTCGTAATGGCTGTCATCGTGTTCAATCGCCCGGCCACGACCGGTGGCCCGGAAAAAATCCCGGTTGAGACCGGCCACGAACTGAATGGCCTCGGGTTTATGCCAATCCCTGAGAATCCGGTTGTACAGACAATGACCGGCCGTCAGAACGGCATCCGGGGCAATCAGGGCACCGCTGCAATACTCGCCCTTTTCCCGGTTGATGGTCAGGCGTCCCAGGCTGTGCCAGGGCCAGAGGGTGGAATCAAGCGGTACCCGGTCATCCCGACCAATGATGCCCGGCAGCAGGCGGGGTCCGTCCGGGGCCGCCCAGGCTGCCACCGCATTCAGAAGTGTCGCCAGAACCAGCACCCCTGCCGGTTTCATGGCGGTGTCTGATCCGGGACACCGGGCAAAAACACCCCGAAGGCCCGGCTACCGTTGCCGGTCGGCAGGGTGGCTTCGGTACGCAGATTTTCCGCATCCATCACCGAAACCGTATTGCTGAACCAGTTGGCCACGTAAACCCGGCGACCATCCGGATGAACGGCAATGCCCTCGGGGTATTCGCCGACCGGCAGGGTCGCTACGACGGTATCGTGGGTCGTGTCAATCACCGAAACCGTGTTGTCGTACTGATTGGTAACCCAGACCTGACGGCCTTGCCGGGCTACTGCCGTGGCATAGGGGCGATCTCCCACACTGACGGTTTTGATCACCCGAAAGGCGCGGGTATCAATGATGGAGACATCGTTGCTCTCGACATTGGCCACGTAGAGGCGATTGGCGCAGGCATCCAGGGTCAGCCCGAATGGATGCCGCCCCACCGTGATGGTTTGCTGTACGGTACGGCTAACCGGATCAATGCGGGACACCGTATCGTCGTCCCGGTTGGCGACATAAACTGCCGTTCCCGCAGGATCAACGGCCAGTCCGGCCGGGCTTCTGCCGACGGCAATCCAGCCGTCGAGGGTACGCCGGTCAAGATCAACCACGCCCACCCGCTGATCGTACCAGTCTGCCACGTAGGCAGTGTGCCCGTCGGCATCAAGGGCGATGCCGAGCGGACTTTCTCCGGTCGGCAGGGTGGCCACCACCCGGTCATTGTGTCCGTCAATGAGGGTGATGTCACGGCTGCCGGGATTGGACACCACCACCCGGGCACCGTCGCGACTGACAGCCACCCCCGCCGGTTTGTCACCAACCGGCAGCGTCGCAATGACGCTGGCACGGTCGGTGTCAATCACCGACACGGTGTTGTCCTTCTGGTTGGTGATCCAGGCCTTGGGTGCCGCCGTCACCAGCGGGCTGGCGAAAACCAGCGACAGAATCACCCGGCCCGCGCCCCGGTGGACGGATTTCACTGGCCCTGTTCCACAACGGCCTTGAGCCGTTCCAGGCTGGTTTTGTAAACATCGGTAACGGCCTTGAGGGCGGCTTCGTCGCTTTCTTCCGGCGGCGGGTTGTTGTTCATGAAGCTGCGATAAAAGGCACCGTTCCATTCCACCCGGACTCCACCGGCCGGGTTGGCTTCCACTGCCAGGGTCGCCGCATAATTGCTGACCGGCAGATCCTTGGGATTGACCTCGGTGATCTTGTACTGGAAGCTCATTTTGCCGGTATCGTAGGTTTTGAGTTCTTCCTTGATGACACCGCCGTTTTTGAGCTTGAGTTCGCGGGTAGCACCTTTCTCGGTACCGCCCTGGGCGGTGGTCGATTCAACCGCAGGCATCCATTTTTCCGGGGCGGCAAAATTGCCAACCACGGCCCAGACCGCTTCGGGCGTTGAGCTGATTTCCACGGATTCGGTCACTTTTTGCCGACTCGGGCCGTGGGCGGATGCCCAACCGGAACACAGCAGGGCGGCGGATGCCAGTATGGCCAGGGATTTTTTCATCGAATTCTCCGAAATAAAAAGCTGCCTTCAGCAAGGAGCCGACTACCACCCAAAAGGGGCAACGACAGCGGAAGGCCAGGATAAAAGGGAAGCGAGAGTATAAAGCCAAACGGAGCAGCAAATAAGCCATCGCCCCCAAATTTGGCCCGAACCTCAGTGCCAGAGTGATCTGGACTCCTCGGCCCTGGGAAAGTCGACCCCCAGACTGATGATGAAACTGGATACTTCCTCAATCGTCATGGGCGACACCTTGGCCTGAGACTCATGAACGATCAGGGTGAAGCCCGAGGTGGGGTTGGGGGAGGTTGGTACGAACAGAACCAGATGATCGCCAACCCGGTTGGTGACGTAGGCAGGCACCCACAGTCCCGCACGCGGGTATTCCACGAACACCACATCCCTGAGACGTTCCTCGTCATCCCCCTTGAACAGACTCAGGATTTTTTTGGTGACGCGATAAATGCTGCCCAGCAGTGGAATCCGGTCAATCAGTTTTTCAAAATAATACAGCAGATGGGCTTTTTCCTGCTTGAGCAGAAAGCCAAAATACATGAGGACAAAGGTTGCCGCAATAAAGGCAATAATGGGTATCAGGGGGTTTTCATACCGCCCCCAGAGGCTCATTACAAATCCAAGCAGCAAACCACTCAGATAAATGACGATCTGAATGATGATGAAAATTGGCAACGCCCCCAGAATGCCAATCAGAAAATAATCAAAAAAACGCTCGACTGACTTTTTCATCTGCATGACCTCTTGATTTATTGGTTTTTATTGGTTGTCCATGGCCAGACATCG
>CAIVXW010000460.1 GCA_903910005.1 uncultured Methylococcaceae bacterium | reverse complement strand
GTTCCGGCGGCTCGCTACGCCTTTCCGGACAGAGGACTTTCACCTCCAATCTCTTGCCGGCTTTTCCCGGTGCACTGCCTGTCCCTTCTTTATTGACTCGACGCATGACGTCTATCGCAGAGCTAAGCCGCCCGCTGGATCGAAGCGGAAGCGGGTCGGCTTGAGTGCCCTGTTATGCCGTTGCATATTTAGCTGATTTTTCAAAAATGGCATACTGAACTGGACGCTCAACTGTTTTGTCAATCGGTGTTGCAATAAAATTTGTAACTAGTGCTTCAACAACTGGATTTCTATTCTCTTCTTTTCCGCCCAGATGGTAGAAGTGTTCACGGGTAATAATGATATGTTTTGACCATAATGACTTGATATATTCGTTTTCCCGGTAATCATTATGATGCCACGTTGACAAAATAAACCTGCCTTTAAAGCCTGAAAGCTTATTAAACAATTCGCGTTCGTGGCTTTCATCCCAACCGTTATAGTAGTCAACATGCCTGTCGATGTAGGGCGGATCGCAATAAATAATATCTTGTTGCGAAGCTTCGGCAATGGTTTTGCTAAAATCCTGGCATTTGAACGTGAAGTGTTTTGTTTTAATGATTTTGCTTACCCAATCCACTTGATTGATGATTTTTGTTACATAGGCTTGAGCAAAGCGCTGGGGTTTGCGGCAAAAAGGGATGTTGAAGCCGCCTTTTCTATTGAAGCGAATCATTCCGTTAAATCCTGCACGATTGATAAACAAGAAATCAAGCGGTGAATGCTCAGCGTTAAATCTGTCCCTTATGAAATAGTAGTGGTCTTCGCCTTTTTCCAACAGTAATGCGCCTTCGCGTGTAAGATAGGATTTAACTGTTTCGGCGGTTATTTCCCCAGAAGCGATACCTGAGTAAAAGTTGATTAGATGCGGATTCGTGTCGCTTAATAGCGCGTGTTGCGGCGCAACATTAAAGGCAACCGCACCGGTTCCCATGAAAGGCTCAATCCACAAGCCCTCAAAATCGCTGGGTATGATGCTTTGTATCCAGGGTACGAGTTTGGTTTTAATGCCTTGGGATTTAATCGGTGGAACGCATACTTTGGTGTTCATTCTTCACCGTTCCTTTTATCGACCACCAACGAAGCATCACCATTTTTGTACGCGACAAACTCGCGCAACGTGGAAATTTTTTTCGTTCCACCTTTCCCGTCTTGGATAATTATTTTTCGATAATTCATCCAATACTCATCGAACCAGTTTTCACCCAGCTTTGAAAACATGCCTTGACCGGAGATGATGTCGGCAATGTTATTGATGCTTCCAATATTCGCCGTATTACCGCTACCACCTTTATCGCTGGCAATTTTCCATTTTTCGGTGACAAAAAACTGGAAGTTTTTTACCACAGAGGCAATAGATTGAAGTTCATCTACAAGATGAACTTTGGTTTCATCAATAGTGGCACCGTCAGTTCTGTCGTAGATGATGCCTAAGCAAAAATGACCTGAATACGAACCGTAAGGAAATTGGATATTTTTGGTGCTTGTACGATTTTCGAAGTATGCGCCGTGCGAACCAAGCGTGAATCCATTGCATAAATGCGCTTTCTTAGGGTTTCTGTAGGTGGTTTTAAAATCAACTGCAAATTTTATGGATTCGTTATCGGCTTTTACGAACGAGATGTCGGGGTAATAGTTTTGGTGTTCAGCAAGAACGACTTTATACCCGATGGAATGGGCAAAGTACAAAATCTTTGGGAACAAATGAATTTCAAGAATTTTTGAGACAATCTTGGTGTCGGCCGAGATGGTATATACGTTTTTAAATATATCAACGAAACCTTTTACAGTCCATTGCCCATCATCCGTACTGACATAATCCTTAAGTTCAGTGACGAATTCCTCAAGATTTGCTGCGAAGGTTTCTTTTTCGGTCATTCGGCTACAGTGTTGAATTTGGTTAATTGCTAATTGTACAGACTATCGAGTGGGAGTGGAATCAGGAAATATTGAAAGGCATAACTTAAACTATACCAGTCTTAATCGCCTGCATTGGCGAGGGGGGGCTGCAGCTCCATCCTCTGGAACCCGCCTGGGATGCGGGTTCGCGGGGCATTATACGCGAACCTCTCCCTGAACGGTGGATTTTTGCCCTGAAAATTCTTCCCGCGTCGCCGAACCCGCATTCCAGGCGGGTTTGTGAATGCGCGAACCCCCCCGGGTTTTGGCCACAGCTTGGGGTTCGCGCATGAGGTTTGCCACAAGGCTTCGCCAAAGGCTCCCCAGAGCAGGGTGCCGGGGGTGGCACCCTCGCGCTCGGGAAAAACAACACCGGTAATTGCAGCGGCGACAGAATCGGGTCGTAGTCGGGCAGATTCATGGTTGTTCCAGTGCCGAAATACCCATTTTTCTGAAAGTATCCTTTTCAACCTTTTCAATCACCTGCGGCAACCACTGCCTGATGGCCTGAGCCAGTGCCTGTTTTTCTTCAGGACTCCAGCCTGTTGCACCCTTGACGAGTTTGCTGGCCTCCTGGTGGATACCGGTATTTTGCTTGTCCTTTCTGCCATTCAATTCAGCCTGGCGTTTTTCACACTTGTCAATAAACGCCCGAATGGTTTTCTGATTTTCGGTCAGGCTGGCTTCCAGGGCGGTACGCTCGGCCCGTGCCCGGTTTTCCCTGATTTCCCGCTCCCGTTTGTCTTGAGCCTGCTGATCCAGATGCATGGCACCGTAGCCCACCGCCGTTTTCGCGCCAAACCCCAGCCATTGAAAGGCATGGGTAAAGGCGTGTTGCAGCAGGGTTTTCCAGGTCTGGTTGGCGGCGAGTTCCGGGGCCAATCGGGTGAGATGGGCCAGGTCGCAGACCACATGAAAGCTGAAGCCGGAGCCGGGAGGAATGGTGAGGTAGCTGACGGGAATGGGTTGGCCGGATTCGTGGGGCGTTTCTCCCTTCTGATAGTAATGGCCCTGGTGTGGGGTCATGATGTCCACCGTCAGGTTGTTTCCCTTGATCTGGGGAATGACATCCCAGAAACTCAGGGCACCCCGAACGTGGGTGGTTTCGCCTGCGTCGGTTTCATAGCCAAACAATACATCCAGAACCGACAGCATGACGGGGTTGTTTCCGGCATCCAGTACCGGTCGCCGCTGTTGGCCTTGTTGTACCGTCAGCGGATAACGCTTGTCCGCCGTCCAGCCCCGGGTTTCTCCCCACTCACTATCGGCCAGTTGACGGGCCGCCTGCCGCAACACGCCCTTGATGCCACTACCGGGCAGATAGGGCAGACCATAGGGATTGAGAAAGGCAAAACCGTTTTCCAGCGGGTGTTCATTGCCGAGACCGGTGGTGAAGGGGGCGGTGGATTGGGCAGGCAGAACCAGAATCCTGTCGGTGGGCATCATGGACGACAGGGCAAGTTGTCGAGCCGACAGGGCTTCCATCTGCATCTTGTCGGCAGGCGTCAACGCCGTGATTTCTTTCCAGGCATTCCTGGCTGCAAAATCATTTTTGTCCCATAAACCCGGAAGGGGATTTCTCTGGCGTCTGCAAAGCTCCCGTATGGCGACATCCATGCCTTCACGGCGTAGTTGCCTGACTTCATCGCCTTCCCGGCTTTTGGCCTCAGCCCGTTTGTTGACTTCGTTTTCCTGATCGCTTCGGGTGGTCCAGATCGGAAGCAGAAAGCCAAACCGCATTCCGGGGGAGGCCTCCCTGAAATTTTTGCCCAGGTAAGCAGGCACTGCTGCAATCGCCATAGTATTCTCCTCGGTCAATTGACACGGGCTGCGGCCATTTGCCGCATCCAGCGCAGCCAGGCAAAGGCTTCGGTGGTCATGGCCTGGTAGTCGGCTGGTTTGGCGTTCATCAGGGTCTGCATCGTCGATTCAAAACCGGGATCGCCGGTGGTGTTGCTGAATTTGAAGCGATCATTGAGCCAGCAACGCAGGTGTGTGGCCACGGCTTCGTTCGCGCCCCCTTTGTCGTGACAAAACGCCAATACCTGCATCAGCCCGCTGTTCATGATGAGGGCCGGCAAACCCTTGGCGACAATTACATGGGCATCTCCGTACTGTTCACATTTTTCCCAGGCATCCAGGGCGCGTTGTTGTTCCAGTGTGGCCATGTTCAACCTCCTGCCACTTTGGCCAGTACCAGTCCGCGACCGGTGCTGGCATCGCCGCCCATTTGCAGCAACGTGCCGTCGAGGACGTTTTTGACTTTTTCCATCACTTTTTCCGCATCCATGCGCTCATCCGTCTTGCCCGTTCGGGTCTGGCTGGCCATCAGGGGGGCGATCAGCAGCGATTCCGGCGGCAGGTTTTCGGTGTAGAACAGGCCACCCTCTTTCGCGGTGCCGGTTTCAGCATTAATGCAAACATGGGGTTCCACCAGCATGGCGTGTTGGGAAAAGTAGCTGAAGTCGGTATCCGACAGCACCACCAGATCAATCTTGAATTTGTCGTGGAAGAAGCCGGGAGCCAGGGCCAGATCGGCCAGGTTTTCCGATACGGTGGGCAGATTGGGCGAAACCTGAACCTGATACTCAAATGCCTCCAGGTGCAGTTTGTCCCCCGACAGTAAAGCCGGATTGGCGATCAGGCAGTGACCTTCGCCAATGTCCGGCAATGCAGGCCAGTCCACCGGATTGCCGGTGAGGGTCAGCAAGCGGCGGGCGCGGGACAGGGCGTGCGGGCAGGTGGCGTAGACATAGCCCTGTTTGAGCGAGCGAATGGGCAGTGCCACCAGTTGGGCGTCACCGAAACTGATGGCCCCGGCGTGCAGGTCGCTGGTGGCAGCATCCGGGCCAAACAGCCGGTCGATCAGGGTTTTGTCACCGCCGATGGCTTCAAAGCCATGCCGCACCGCGCCCTTGATGCCGGAACCGGCAAAGCAGGGGTGACCGGTATGGCGTTCCCGTTGTATGGGGTTGTCGATGACACCGACGGCTTGGCCCGCGCCCAGATGCACGGGGCTGACGGCATAGAGAAAAACGACAGCTTGCTTTTGAAACATGAGTGAGCTTCCTGTATGAGATGGATATGAAAGCCGGGAGCGCGGGTGTCTCCCCTGTCACGTCACGCGGCCAGGATGGCCGCGCCACGGGACTGCTTGCCACGGCGCGATGACCAGCCGGTTGTAGCCCTCGGCCCGTCGGGAATCCGGCGAGAGTGGGTCAGCCCATAAGCCGGAAGCGGTCAGGGTTTGCAGGGCTTCGGGGCTGGCTTCGAGTGCGTCCAGCCAGTAGACACTGCCGGTGGGTACGGCTTTCAGCGCGGGCTTGGGCTGCCAGCGGGCCAGATCCCAGCCGGAGATGACCTCCGCCCTGGGAATGGCCGCTGCGACCAGACGGCCTGTGACGCCGTGCAGGTCGAAGCGATACGAGCCATCGGTAGCACGGGTGGTGCCGACCGGCAGCCAGCCCTGACCTTCGGCCTGGAACAGGCCGGGGCTGGTCAGCACCAGACGGCAACGCTGCTGTGCCAGCATTGTGTCTGCGTGCGTGGCTGTTGCGGGTGGGTTGGGCACGGCATGAATACTCACCGCCCGGCCATCGCCTCCCAGACGCAACAGGCCTTCTGTCGGCAGGTCGGCCCCGTCTACGCTGACCAGAAAGCCGGTATCGAAATCACTGGCACCTTGCCGTTGGGTCATGGCGACGGCCTGTACCGAGAACAACCGACCGTCCGCCACACTGCGGGTACCGGCATCCAGCCCCACGCCCACCCGTGCATCCAGGCTCCAGAGCTGGCGTGAATGAACCAGCCCGGTTGCCGGTGTAATGGCCTGTCCGGCGCAGTATGCGGCCCAGCCGTCGGCGGTCAGCCAGTAACCGCTGGCCGGTTTGCTGCGGGTCTCTTCAGCCAGCACCGGTAGCAAAGGCAGGGAGGCCGATGACATCAGCCCTCGGGCATCGAGATCAAGCGGGGCCAGCCCGCGCACCGTCAGGGTGTCATCGTCACCTTCGCTGACCACGAGATCAGCCGGGAGCGGCATCAGGGGTTCACAGTCACCACTCGCCGCACGCCGGGCCAGATGAAAACCGGTGACGGTAAACGAGCCGGGAGATTCGGGTGTTCCCAGTTGGGGATGCTGAACCTTGCCCCTGGCAAAGGCGGGCAGATCAATGGCCGCATCGGCCAGCATGCGCGAGCGCAAGGCACCGGCGACTACCGAAGGCCAGGGCGGTACCAGTGATTCACCAAAACTGCCGGGGTCGCCGAACAGCTTGTTGCCGCGCAAAAACAACACATCCACGGGTTGCAGAAAACGGTATGCGGTCATGCGTCACCTCCGGTTCGGGTTTCACGCGCCAGAAATTCGGCCACGGTCAGGAAATTTTCCAGCCACTTCAGGCCGTTTTGGGGTTGGGCGGCTGCCAGCCGGGCCAGCCGTTGCGCCAGTCCGGGGGCCTGACGTTGGGTGTGGCCATCGCTTTGGCACCGGAGCTGGTAAGCCAGCAGTGCCTCCAGCATGTCGGGCTGGTTTTTAGGGTCAGGCAGATCCGTCAGCCATTCCAGGCTGTGGTAAACCGCCCGGCGCGAGGTGTCGTCACTCATCAGGAATTTGCGTAAATCAGCCAGCAGTGTCACCGGCTCGCCCCATTTTTCAGTGAGCCGGAGTGCGCCGCCGGATCGCTTGATGACGGTGATGGAAAAGGCATTGCGGTCGCCCTCGGTTTTAGCGCGTTTTTCGGCGGCCCGCAGTTCGCGCATTACGGCCCCGAGCGGAGCCTGATAATGGGCAATCACGGCACCACAGGAGGCGGTAGCGTTTTCACCCATCATCCGCATCAGCCGACCGTTCAGCCAGGCAAAGCCGTTTTTGCACACCAGGGTGTTTTTCTTGCGTAATTCCCCCCAGTCCACGGATTCATCTTCCGGCACGCTGCCGCTGTAGGCATGACGTAGCCGTTGCATGGCCGGCAGCAGATCGGCTACCGGCAGCATGGCCAGCACATCATCGCCACCGGCATAAATCACCCGCCCCAGATGTTCCTGTTCGACGACATGGCGCACCACGGTCTGGGAGAAGTCGTTGAGGGCAGCGGACACCGCCAGATGGCGGTTGGGGGAAATGGGCCGCTTTTGCTGGCCGTAGCGACGAATCAAAGCCTGCCGGGCGGCGTGTTGATCGAAACCCTCTTGCACCCGGGGATGAAAACTGTCCCGGAAGGAAATGGCGGTTGCCTCATCGCCCGACAGAATGGCACCCATGCGGTCACCGTCCAGCATGATGAGGCCGTAGTAGGTTTCCAGGCGAATGGCCCGTGGCTGGCCCTGGCTCAGGGTTTGGCGTACCTGCCGCTGGATGCTGGCACTTTCTGCGGCAGTGATGCCTTCAGCGGCGGCCAGTTCCAGCAATCCGGGTATGCGCCAGGCATCGGCCAGAGCCTGATTATTGCGGTGTGACAGCATCAGTTTGCGCGGCAGGGCCACGGTTTCAGGCCGATATTGCTGCGCCATGAAGGTGAACCCTGGCTCGGTCAGTCCGCCCTTTCTCAGCCATTGATCCAGTTGATGGGCCAGGGCCATGGTGTGGGTGGAGACCACAAAGCGTTCGATGCGGCTGCCGGTGGCCCGTCCCACCTGCTCGGCAAACAGGGTCGGCCACAACCGTTTGATGGCGGGCAAGGCTCCGAGGTGTTCGCCTTTTTTGGCCCAGGAGGGTTTACGGTCTGCCACCTTGGCCCACAGCGTGTCGGGCTGATTGCGGTAGGATTTTGTGAGTTGTTGCGGGTCGGTGGTCAGCCACGCGGTTTCTCCGGTGAGGGAACAACGCCAGCCGTGTTGCGCGTTTTGGGCGAAGGGACGGGCGGCCTTGGCGGCTGCCATCACCCGTTCCGCCAGGTCATACACCGCCGGGTAGAGGACACCGGGATTGGGGGCAAAGAAGGTGGTGTTATCGTTCCAGTTCAGCCCCTGACTCAGCACCTGCCAGGCGGGTTCAGCCAGAAAACCGCAGGGCTTGCCAGCGTCGGCACCGAAGAATGGGGCCATGGCCGAGGTCAGGCCGCTGAGGTCGAGATCGGTCTGACGGGCCTCATCACGGGGCTTGATCAGCGAGAACGGTACGATGGCCCAATGCACTTCGGGGAAGCCTTCCAGTTGTTCGCGCATTTGCCGGTGGCAGTGCTGCTCCCCCGGTTGGCTCAGGCCCGCCGTTGCCAGTAGTCGATCCACCACCGTCTTGCCCAGCGTCTGCAACCAGTCCCGTACCCGCTGCGTCACCTCTTCGGCAATCTGCCGTGCCCGGCTGGCCGGCACCACTGCCACGAAGCGATTGGGCAGGGCCGCTGAAAACAGCGGATTGGCATCAGTGCCGCCCCGGTTCCATTCGCAGGATGCAAACAGTTTTTCGGGCAATTTCATGTCATCCCTGAGCCACAGATCAACTTCGGGAATGCCGCGCAGACGCGGGAACAAAATGGCATCCGGGCCGAATTGCTCGCATACCGGTTTCATGGTTTCAAAGGCCAGCCGTGACAGCAGATGGGAACCGGCCCACAGATCAGAGGTGGAACGGGCCGCTGCGATGAAGCCCTGCACCGGGCCGATGGAGAGGGCCAGCAAGGCCGCCTCGCCGTTCGGATCCGCAGCAAACGCCCCGGCAAAGGCCGAGGTCAGATCAAGATGATCCCAGATGGAATGATCGGGAATGCGGGTATCGGCCGGCAACAATCGCCACAGATGTCCCAGTGTACCGTTGTCCTGTTCTTCCCTAAGTTCCGGGCCGAACCGCCAGTAGGTCAGCAGGACTTTGCGGTAATACTCGGGCGTTGTGGTGTCGGTATTGGGGGGCTGGAGTTGCTGGAGCAGGCTGGAGAAATGGTCAAAACTGCGGGTTTTGATGTCGTCGAGGTCGGTATCGCGGAGGCTGCCGAGACTGAACTGCTGGCCGGTCAGGGGGTGAATCAGCACCGGCTGTTGCGTCCAGCGTACCTGTGCCCAGTTGGCAATTTTGAGGGTTTTGGTACCCTGGCGGGTTTTTACGGAGGTTTCTTCCATCGGCCATTGCGGCCGATCCGCAGCGGCTGCCCACCAGTCAGCCCGCTGGATATGGTGATAAATCGACAGCGGCAGGCCTTTTTTGAACAGTACCCGCGTCAGCACTGCGTCGTTATCGGGGTCGAGGGTATCGGTGGTGCCGGGTTCGGTCAGCCCGAGCAGCCGGGTGAGTGCCCGGCTGGTGCCATTTTCATGTCCCTCCGGGTCTCGCAACAACACCAGGGCTTTCTCAGCCGGATCGTGAATGCGGGCCGCCAGTTTGGTTTGCCACAGTAGCGTGTCATTCATCTGCTTACTCCTTAATGCGGGTCAGGTTTTGGGCGGGTTGATCGAGGAAGGCGTGTACCGTGTTCCAGACCCTCTTGATGGCTTGTTGATCGGGATTAAAACGGGCTGGCGGTTGGCAAGGGACATGAAAAATCACTCCGACCAGACCCTGACCGGTCGGGGCGGGCCTGACCTTGAAACGCAGACTGTTGGGAAGGCGGGCGTTATTTCCCCAGGCATTGACCCTGTGATTCGTCACCGGGTAGCTCAACCAATGGCGATTCTCGGGGTTTGCCACATTACCACCATGGAATCGGAACTGTGTCCGCAAACCGATCTTGATGCGAGCCAAAGTCTGCATCAGGGTCTGCCAGTCGGCATGAGGCCCGGTTTGCCAGATCAGGGGACGGTTTTGATCCCTGCCTATGGCATGTGGCCAATCCAGCGTCAGGGCTTGTTCCCAGGGACGGAGGATATCGGGCGGTGTGATGGTCTGGCCGTTTGCTTCTGTCAGCGCGAAAGAACCCCAGCCATTGCGGCTACGGCCACCGAGGCTGCCGTAACGATCCATCAACCAGAGGGCCTGCCAGATCAGCGCGGCATCATTCTCCGGTACGGCGATGGATAGTTGGGCGGTTTCTCCGGCTTGAATGGCGGCATTGGCCTTGAGCCGGGTATTTCCGCCCTGATAATGCAGCGGGCCATAGCCCAGATACAGGCTGGCGTTGACCGGGCCACCGTTGTTCCCGTGTCGTCCCGCTTCGGGATGGTGAACCGTCAGATTGCCGCCGGGTGATTTGGCATCCGGCCATTGTCTCAGCCTTCCCTCATCCCACCGATCCAGCCGCAGCAATACCCGGCTTTTGCGGAAGTCGTTTTCCAGCCAGGCATTGCCGAACAGCAGACCTTCGGCTTGCCGCATTTCCGTTACGTTAACATTAAATTGTTTGCTGGCGGCCCGGGCGATTCGCCACCATTGTCGGAGCAGGGCCTTGAACGGCGGGGTGCGCCACTGGCCGGATTGCTCGGCATTACCCGGGAACGCGGGCGTGGTGAAACGCACGGTGTATTCTCGTTGTTGCATCATGTCAGAAATCCTTGTTGCTGTGCTTGAATTCAGGCGGTTGCCACACCCTGGATGACCCATCCAGGGACAGGGTCTTACCGGGGTAAGTATAAATCATAATGTCAGTAAAAAAATGTCTGACAAGCTTGTGTCAGAGCCAGGGTAATCGCCTGAACCATTTGGGGCTGGTAGCCGCGATGGTGTCGGTTGGTTTTAATTCCCCTCCCCTGGAGGGGTGCCCGAAGGGCGGGGTGGTTTTAATTCCCCTCCGGAGGAGGGGTGGCCGAAGGGCGGGGTGGTCGTTGGGGGGAGTATAGCGGTTATTTTTATTATGCCACTTCCGGGTAAGGGGGGCGGTAATGGCGGATATAGAGGCTGCACGGCTTCAAAATGGGTGTAAATGGGTGTAGTATCGGTTGCATGCCACGTTCAGACACCCTCCAGATCACCCCCGAGATCCTTAGCCTGATTGCCCGGATCGACGAATTCAAAGGCGCATGGCGGGCCTTGGGAACGCTCGCGCCCGAGCGACTTTCGGCACTGCGTCGGGTGGCGACCATCGAAAGCATCGGATCAAGCACC
>CAIVXW010000459.1 GCA_903910005.1 uncultured Methylococcaceae bacterium | reverse complement strand
GTCAGAGCCAGAAGGCGTTGTTCCAGCGGACGGTAATAGCCGAGAAACCCCTTCAAGAGGTCTGCATATTGCGTCAGGGAAAAATCTGCCCGCAGCAGATTCAGGTGTTGCTCCAGTCGCAGGTGTTCGGCCCGGGTGTGTTCGCGGAGTGCGGTCAAGCGTGGGTTGGTCATCAAGGCGGTCTTTTACGTATCAGTTCAATTACCCGGCCGGGTGCCGGTTCGGCACCACGCAGTTTTTGCTGCGTGGCATTGACGGCCCGGGTGAACTCACCCTGCAACCGGGGCATGATGCCCAGAGCCTCCGGGTCATGGTAACTGACCTCAAAAGGCACCGGGCTGTCGAGTCCTGGCCGTTCCCGCAGCCGGAAGGATTGCCACACCAATACAACGAGGCTGCGGGAAACCGCCGCATCCACAAAGAGAATTTCCTCGCTGCCGATCACGGCCTGGAACAGCATGCTGCGAATGGGCACAAACAGGACGCCCTGCCCGCCATGATACAGCAGGATCCGGGTTGTGTTGTACAGTGCCGCAGGCAGGGTTCTGGCCTCGCGGCGTATGGCGGGGGGGCGATAAAATGTTTCCCGGCTCAACATGAATACCTTCTACTGGACTTGTTATGTGGGCTTTTGTATTCTGCCCCGTGTAGCCCGTAGACACGGGTTTCGTCCGGAATGATCCCCATACCCACCAACCATAACACGGAGCCAAACCATGACCATCAATGTTGCCATCAACGGATACGGCCGTATTGGCCGCAACGTCCTGCGTGCCCTTTACGAACAAAACCGTACCGGAGAAATCCGTATCGTGGCGGTCAACGACCTGGGTGACGCCAAAACCAACGCACACCTGACCCAATACGACACGGTGCATGGCCGTTTCGGCGGAACCCTCAGCGTGGACGGCGATTATATGGTCGTGAATGGCGACCGCATCCGGGTACTGGCCGAGAAAGACCCGGCCAAACTGCCCTGGGCAGAGCTGGGGGTTGACGTGGTACACGAGTGTACCGGTATCTTTACCACCAAGGCAAAGACGCAGGCCCACATCACTGCCGGTGCCAAAAAGGTCATCATCTCGGCCCCGGGCGGCGAAGACGTGGATGCCACCATCGTCTACGGGGTCAATCACGCGACCCTCAAACCCACCGATACGGTCATCTCCAACGCCTCCTGCACCACCAACTGCCTGGCTCCGCTGGTGCAGCCGCTGCATCAGGCCATCGGCCTGCAACACGGCCTGATGACCACCATCCACGCCTACACCAACGACCAGGTACTGACCGACGTGTACCACAAGGATCTGCGTCGGGCCCGCTCGGCTACCCAGTCGATGATTCCCACCAAAACCGGGGCGGCGGCGGCTGTCGGTCTGGTGATGCCGGAACTGGCCGGACGACTGGACGGCTTCGCCATTCGGGTTCCCACCATCAATGTTTCACTGGTCGATCTCAGTTTTGTGGCAGCCCGCAATACCTCAAAGGAAGAAATTCATGACATCCTGCGGGCGGCGTCTGAAGGGCCACTCAAGGGCATCCTGGGTTACAACGATGCCCCGCTGGTGTCGATGGATTTCAACCACGATCCACGCTCGTCCATTTACGAAGCCACCCTTACCAAGGTCATGCAGGGCAATATGGTCAAGGTGCTGGCCTGGTATGACAACGAATGGGGCTTCTCCAACCGGATGCTGGATACCACCGTCGCCCTGATGAACGCGGGGTAAACATGGCCCGGCGAACCAAAATTGTAGCAACCCTGGGCCCGGCTACTGACGAACCGGGCGTGCTGGAGCGGGTTATCAGGGCTGGCGTCGATGTGGTTCGACTGAATTTTTCCCACGGTGAAGCCGACACCCACAAATGGCGGGCCGACTGTGTCAGAAACCTGTCGCGTGAGATGGGTCGGCATGTCGGCATCCTGGTGGATCTGCAGGGCCCCAAAATACGGATTGCCCGCTTCAGGGACGATATGCGGGTTCATCTGGTGGCAGGCACCCGCTTCGACCTCGATACCCAACACCCCCCGGATCAGGGTGACGATCATCAGGTCGGCTGCCATTATGCCGATCTGCCACACGATGTGTCGCCAGGCGATGTCCTGCTGCTGGATGACGGCCGTATCGTACTGGAAGTTGATGCCATTGAGGCAAGCCGGGTGATCTGCCGGGTTCAGATCGGCGGGGTGCTGTCCAGTTACAAGGGCATCAACAAGCAGGGCGGGGGGCTTTCCGCGGCTGCCCTGACCGACAAGGATCGGGCCGACATCAAAACCGCCGCCGCAATTGACGCTGATTTTCTGGCGGTGTCGTTTCCGCGCAGTGCCGACGACATCAAGGAAGCCCGGGTTCTGTTGCGGGCGGCGGGGGGCGATGCCGGTCTGGTGGCCAAAATTGAACGCTGCGAAGCCCTCGAACCCGGTGTCATTGAGGCCATCATTGACGCCTCCGATGCCATCATGGTGGCGCGGGGCGATCTGGGGGTGGAAATCGGTGATGCCCGCCTGCCCTGGGTGCAGAAGGACCTGATCAAAATGGCACGGCACCGGGATCGGGCGGTCATTACCGCCACCCAGATGATGGAATCCATGATCCTGAACCCCATGCCCACCCGGGCCGAGGTATTCGACGTGGCCAACGCCGTCATCGACGGTACCGATGCGGTCATGCTGTCCGCCGAGACGGCCAGCGGCAGTTACCCGGACAAGGCGGTTGAATCCATGCACCGCATCTGTCTCCAGGCCGAAACCCACCCCGTCCTGCAACATTCCCATCACCGGCTTGATGAAACCTTCGACCGGGTGGATGAGGCCATTGCCATGGCCGCCATGTACGTGGCCAATCACCTGCCGGTCAAGGCCATCGGTGCCCTGACCGAAACCGGCTACACGCCGCTGTGGATGTCCCGCATCAGTTCGGGCATTCCCATTTACGCCCTGACCCGCCACGAGAAAACCTGCCGCAAGGTGACGCTGTACCGGGGGGTGTATCCCCTGAGCTTTGATCCTGGCTGCGAGATCGACGAAACCCGGTTATACCGGCAGATACTGGATGAATTCGTCAAACGGGACCTGCTCAAAAAAGGCGATCTGGTGGTTCTTACCCGGGGCGATATCCGGGGCATTCGGGGTTCAACCAATGCGATGAAAATCGTCCGTACCGGAGAACAATAATGCCCGGCGAACACCTGTTCCAGTTCCTGATTCATGAGCAACGCCGCAATCCCGGTGCCACCGGCGAACTGACCCTGCTGCTCTGCGACGTCGCCTCCGCCTGCAAGGCCATTGCCCATGCCGTCAACCGGGGAGCCTTGAGCGGAACCCTCGGCGCGGCCGGTTCGGACAATGTGCAGGGCGAGGCCCAGAAAAAGCTGGACGTGATGACCCATGAGCAGATGGTGGCCGCCCTGGAATGGACCGGGCACCTGACCGGCATGGTTTCAGAGGAAGCCGAAGACCCGATCCCCATTCCGCTTGCCTACCCCAAAGGCAAATACCTGATCGCCTTTGATCCGCTGGACGGTTCTTCCAACATTGACGTGAACCTGTCGGTCGGTACCATCTTCTCGATCCTGCGTGCCCCGGATCACACCCGCCCCGCAACGGCTCCCGATTTTCTGCAGGCGGGCATACACCAGGTGGCGGCCGGTTTCTGTGTCTACGGGCCTGCAACCGTTTTAATCCTGACCACCGGCAACGGCGTCAACGGTTTTACCCTGGATCGGGACATCGGTGAATTCGTCCTCACCCACCCGAACATGCAGGTTCCTGCCGACACCGCTGAATTTGCCATCAACATCTCCAATCAGCGGTACTGGGAGGCTCCGGTGCAACGTTACATCGACGAATGCCTCAGGGGCACCGACGGTGGCCGTGAAAAAAACTTCAACATGCGCTGGATTGCCTCCATGGTGGCGGAGGTCTACCGCATCCTGACCCGGGGCGGCATCTTTCTTTATCCGGGCGACAACCGCAACCCGGCCAAACCGGGTCGGCTGCGCCTGCTGTATGAAGCCAACCCCATGGGATTCATCATTGAACAGGGCGGTGGGGCGGCCTCGACCGGCCGTGAACGCATCCTGGCAGTTAGCCCCACGCACATCCATCAACGGGTGCCGGTTATTCTGGGATCACGCCATGAAGTCGAGCGGGTGGTGGGGTATCACTCCGCTACCGGTTGAGGTTTGAGCGTAGCAATCACCCATTTTCCCTTCATTTCAAGATACCTTGCACACCATGGTCAAAACCATACTCATCATTGACGATTCCGCCTCACTCAGACAGGTGGTCAAACTCACCCTGACCAGTGCCGGTTATGAGGTCATTGAGGCGTGTGATGGCATGGATGCCCTGCAGAAACTGGACGGAACCAAAATCCATCTCATCATCTGTGACGTCAACATGCCCAACATGGACGGCATTACCTTCGTCAAGCGGGTTAAAACCCTGCCAAACTACAAGTTTACCCCCATCATCATGTTGACCACCGAGTCGCAGGAATCCAAAAAGCAGGAAGGTCAGGCCGCCGGTGCCCGGGCCTGGGTGGTCAAGCCGTTCAAGCCGGAAACCATGCTGAACGCCGTGTCCAAACTGATTCTGCCATGAACGCCGTTGCTGCCCCGCTGGAACTGGCTCTGGCGGGTGAGTTGACCATCTACAGTGCGAATGATCTGCGTAACCTGCTGGTAACGGCCCTGGATCAGGCACGGGATGTCCGTATTGATCTGGGCGAGGTCAGCGATATTGATACGGCGGGTTTGCAACTGCTGCTGGTGGCACGGCGCGAACTGGCACAACAGGGACACCGCCTGCTGTTGCAGGGCCATCATTCGCACCTGACCGATTTGCTGACACTTTACCAACTGCTTCCGGACACGCCGCCCCATGAACCTTGATGCCGCCGTAGAAACCTATCGGGTGGAAAGTCTGGAATTGCTGGATGTGATGGAGCAATCCCTGATTGCACTGGAACACGATACCGCCAACCCGGAACTCATCAATGCCATTTTCAGGACGGCCCATACCATCAAGGGAACCGGGGGAGTATTCGGATTTGATCCGATTGTGGGATTTACCCACCAGGTTGAAAGCCTGCTGGATCGTATCCGCCAGGATCAGCTTTCAGCCGATTCCGGCCTGATTGGCCTGCTGCTTGATTGTGCCGATCATATTCGCAACCTGCTGGAACCGGTCATTGCCGGACATCCCTTGAGCGGGGCACTGACCGGCACCGGCCAGACCCTGCAAGCCGCGCTGGCCCGCTACATCGAGGCTCCGATTGCCGCGACTGCAACCCGTTCCGGAGACGACCACGCGGCGGGGGCCGACACGCCCGCCTGGCATTTGTCGCTGCGGTTCGATCCGGCCATCCTGCAGCGCGGGCTGGATCCGGTATCCCTGTTCAATTATCTGAACGGCATGGGAACCATCGTCCGCCTGGTTCCGCTACTGGATCAGGCACCGCCCCTGGCCGCGCTGGATCCCGAACGCTGCTTTCTCGGATTTGAATTGTCCTACCGGACTGATGCCCCGCGTGAGGCCATCGAAAGTGCCTTCGAGTTTTTCCGGGAAGACGGCACCCTCCAACTGGTAGCACCGGGCAGTCCGCTCAGTGACTACGCCCGCCTGCTGCAAACCCTGGCCGAATCGACCGGGCAGGCGGGGGAATTGCTGCTACGCACCGGAACCCTGACCCCTGCTGAACTGGAACGTATCCTGACCCGGGAAGACACGCCGGTTGCCGCCGCAATCCCACCGCCGCCCGCCGTGACGCAGACCAGGGCCGCTGCCGGGCAAGCGGCTCCGTCACCCGGCCACAAAGCGGCTGACCGGCATTTCATCCGCATCGACAGTGACCGTTTGCAACTGCTGATCAATCTGGTGGGTGAACTGGTCATAGCCGGTGCCAACACCCATCTGCTGGCCCGTCAGGCCCGGGCTGCACCGGTGGTCGAATCGGCTGCCAACCTGATCCGGCTCATTGAGGAAGTACGCAACATTGCCCTGGGCCTGCAAATGGTGCAGATTGGCAGTACCTTTCAGCGCTTTCAACGGGTGGTACACGATGTCAGTCGGGAACTGGGCAAGGAGATTGAACTGCATATCAGTGGCGGTGACACCGAACTGGACAAATCGGTCGTGGAGCAGATTGGCGACCCGCTGATGCACCTGGTACGCAATGCCATGGATCACGGCATCGAACCGGTGGCAGAGCGGCTGGCCCTCGGCAAAAGCCGCCACGGTACGGTGTCGCTCAATGCCTGCCACGATTCCGGCAGCATCGTTCTGGAGGTGTCTGACGACGGTTACGGGCTCAATCGGGACAAAATCCTGGCCCGGGCGGTGGAAAAAGGCATCCGGCCTGCCGAGGCCGTTCTGAGTAATGCCGACATTTACGCGCTGATATTCGAACCTGGTTTTTCCACTGCCGACCAGATTTCCAGCCTGTCCGGACGGGGTGTGGGGCTGGATGTGGTAAAACGCAATGTCGAGGCATTGCGCGGGGAAATCCAGGTTGAGAGTGAGCCGGGACATGGCACCCTGATCAGGATACGGCTGCCACTCACCCTGGCCATCATTGACGGGTTTCTGGTTCGGGTAGGGAATGAACGCTATGTCATTCCCATGGATATGCTGGTCGAGTGCCTGGAATACGACGGACAAACCCGGCAACAGAGTACCCGGCAGGGTTATCTGGATGTCCGGGGCGAGGTGCTGCCGGTCATACGCCTGGCTGATCTGTTCAGCGTCCGCAGTACCCGCACCGAACGCCGTGAGAACATTGCCGTGGTGCGCTACGGCCACCAGCGGGCCGGCTTGATCGTGGACGAATTGCTGGGCGAATTCCAGACGGTCATCAAACCGCTGGGAGCCCTGTTTTCCCGACTGGCCACCCTCAGCGGTTCCACCATCCTTGGCAGTGGCGAGGTGGCCCTGATCCTTGACATACCCGGTTTGATCCACCATGTCATGACCCGTGAGCTTTCCTGACCATCTCCTCCTTCCCTGCAGGTTATTCCCCCATGTCAAAACTGAGTTACGCCGCCCTCATCCTTTTACTGGCTGTCGACAGCCATGTCATGGCTGCGTCCGCCTACGCAGGCAGTCGCTCCTCCTTCTCGGGCAGTCGCTCCTCCTTTTCCGGTGGTAGCCGCAGCAGTAGCCTGGTGCCACGTTCGTCGTTGCAGCGGCAGGCACCGGTCTCCGTCGCGCCGATCACGCCCTCACGCCCCCCGTCGGCCAGCATTGATCCCGGCTATACCCGCCGCAGCACCGGGCCGGATGCCTCGTTCAAGGGAGAGGCCAGTCGTCCGGTGCAGGGTTCTGCCCTGTATCAGCGCTATCAGAACCAGGTCAACACGCCTGCGCCCACCAGCAGCAGTACCTCGGGCGATGGCGGGCGCAGACCGGCCGCCAGCTACGACCAGACCGCCAAATACCGCCGCTCGGGTGACGAATCCGCCAGTCAGTGGCGTTACAACCAGCCCTCCGGCTCGCCGCCTCCGGAAACCCGCCGTCCCGGCGGCTTCAGTTGGGGCAGTGCCGCCATCGGGGCCGCCGCCGGGTTTTTGACGTCCAGCCTGCTCAACCACGCGGCGTCCGCCAGTGATCTGGACGAATACCGGCGACACTACAACGACCCCGCCGCACGGGCCTGGCGTGAAGAACAACAACAGCAGGCCGAAAGCGATCCTGAACTGAAACGCAGACTGGCTGAACTGGAAAGCCGGGTGCAGGCCCTGCCGGCCCAACCCGGTAACGGCACCGGCACGGTCAGTCAGGTGCAGGCCCTGTCGGCCCAGCCCGGTAATGGCACCGGCACGGTCAGTCAGCGGACAACCCAACCGCCGGTGGCCCGACTCTGTGCCGGTCTGCCGCAGGGAGCCTATGCCATGGCGGCCAACCTGCTGAACCAGACCCTGCCGGTCGAGGTGGTGCAAACTTCCGGTTCGCTGGAAAATCTGGCAGCGGTACGGGACGGCCGGTGTGACGCGGGCTTTGCCCAGCGTGATGTGGTGGTGACCGAATCGGGCCAGGTACTCAAAACCAGTTCCGATTTCATGCTGGAAGCCCTGCTGCTGCTGTGCAGCAAGCGTTCGCTGCCTGCCTCCCTGGCTGAACTGAAAACAGGAACCCGCATCGCCATCCCGAGCGGCAGCGGCGCCGAAGCCACCTGGCGCATACTGGCCGAACGTTTGCCCAAACTGCGCGACATGCGGGTGACCGAGGCCCTTACGCCGAGCGAGGCCATCGCCTTGGCCTCGTCCAGCCAGGCCGATTGTGCCTTTCTGGTGACCCACCCCGATTCAGGCATTCTGGCCTTTGCCGACCTGGACGACCACCTGCGCCTCACGCCCGTTACGGCGCAGGATTTCAAACCGCTGACGTCACTGTCCGAATCGGCCAACTGGTATCAGCCGGTGTCCATTGCCGGTCGACGCTTCAAGCACCTGGCCTCATCCGCCTGGACTGACGGGTATGCGGTTGAAACGGTTTTACTGGTAAATGACGACTGGCGGCAAAATCACCGTTCCGACTACGACCGCATGCTGCGGGCGGTAGGCGTCCTGCGTACCCGTCTGGAGGGAGAACAATGAAAAACCTGTCATTCAAATCGGGCGATCAGATTCGCTTCGACCCGTCCCTGAGTGTCATGTTCAGTTCGGAGGCCCTGTTCAAAACGCCCCGGGTTCCGGGCCGGATCAGCCGGGTAGAGCCACTGCATCTGGAAGAACCCGCCATGACCCTGCCAAGCTGGCAAATCGACGGCGAGGACGGCAGCGTCTTCCTGCTGGTGGAAGACAATGCGGCAAATCTGTGGTTTTTGCTCAGACTGATGGCTGAATCGTCTCATCCCGGCGGGATGCCAGCCTGGGTGGAGCAGGACGACTACGCGGTGGCGGCTCCCGGCGGACAGACCCTCGCGTTTGATTATTACTCACCGCCCATGCTGGGGCGACTGGCCGGAGATAATCTGCTCCTGCGGGTTTATATCCGGCCGGTAGAGGATTCAGAGGAATTTCTCTGGGTTATCCTCAGAAATGACACCCGACTCGAACACTGGATTGGCATCGTCATTGATCCTGCCCAGCTTTTGCCGGGGTAAGGGGCCGTTGCTGCCCGCATGGATCACATTACCCTCTCCGACCGCGAATTTCAGCAATTCCGTACCTTCATCTACGACAAGGCGGGTATCCACCTCTCGGATGCCAAAAAGCCGCTGGTGTGGGGCCGACTCAACAAACGCCTCAGCCACTACGCACTCGCAAGTTTTCACGATTACTTTCAGTTGATTACCAGCGGCCACTACCCGGACGAACTGCAACAGGCCATTGACCTGCTGACCACCAACGAAACCTATTTTTTCAGGGAGGAAGAACACTTTGAGTATCTGGCAGGCCAGGTACTCCCGGCCCGGCGGGCGGCCCGGTTCGCGCTGTGGAGTGCGGCCTGCTCCACCGGGGAAGAACCCTACAGTCTGGCCATGACCCTGGCCGAATCGCTGGGCTTATCCGGTGACTGGTCGGTGCTGGCCTCGGATATCAGTGCCCGGGTGCTGGCCACGGCCCGAACCGGCCTGTATTCGCTGGAACGCAGCCACAACATTCCCGGGGGCTACCTTAAAAAATACTGTCTCAGGGGTATTGATGAATATGACGGCCGTTTTCTGGTAAACAAAACCCTGCGTGAGCGGGTGCGCTTTACCCAGATCAACCTGAACCGGTCGCTGCCTAATGTCGGCAGCTTTGATGTGATATTCCTGCGTAACGTCCTGATTTATTTCGATCAGCCCACCAAACAGGCCGTCATCCAGAGAATCAGCCAGGTTCTCAAACCGGGCGGTTTCCTGTTTGTCAGCCACTCCGAGAGCCTGGCCGGGATCACCGGGCCACTTAAAATGATCAAGCCTTCCATCTATCGTCATGGATAATCCCTGCGACATTATCGAAATTTTTTTGCAACCCGGTGAGTATTATTTTTCCGACCGTAACACCCGCATCCGTACCGTACTGGGTTCCTGCGTCGCCATTACCTTCTGGCACCCGCACCTGCTGATTGGCGGCATGTGTCATTTCATGCTGCCGAGCCGACTCAAGGCCAGTGACTCGTCCGAACTGGATGGCCGCTACGGCGACGAAGCCCTCAGCCTGATGCTGCATGAAATCTACAACAGTCAGGGTACCGATCCGGCCCAGTACTACATCAAGGTTTTTGGTGGCGGGGATATGTTTCCCGACACGCACAAGCGCAGCAATCTGAAAATCGGCGAACGCAATGTCGAGCGGGCTCTGGTGCTGCTGGAACAACTCAACCTGACGGTAACGGCTCACCATCTGGGAGGAAAAGGGCACCGTTCACTGATTTTTGACATCTGGAACGGGCATGTCTGGCTCAAACACGCACCGACTAACGCATGAAACCGCCCATCCGTGTACTGATTGTCGATGATTCCGCCGTCACCCGTCAGGTCATCACCCACATATTGGGCGAAGACCCGGCCATACGGGTCATGGGTGCGGTGTCGGATCCGCTGTTTGCCATGCAGCGACTGGAGAAGGAGTGGCCGGATGTCATCATCCTTGATGTAGAAATGCCACGGATGGACGGCCTGACCTTTCTCAGGAAGATCATGGACGAACGCCCGACCCCGGTCATCATGTGTTCATCGCTGACCGAACAGGGTTCGGCAACCACCCTGCAAGCCCTCGGTGCCGGTGCCGTGGCCGTCCTGACCAAACCCCGGATCGGGCTTAAAAGTTTTCTGGAAGAATCAGCGATTGAATTGATTGACGCGGTCAAGACCGCAGCCTTGGCCAACATGCAGCGATTGCAGTGCCTGGCGGCAGACAACCGCACAACCCGGCCCGTACGACCGGGTTCAAAACCGGTGGTGCAGGCCATGGCTCAAACCACCGAACAGGTCATCGTCATGGGAACCTCGACCGGAGGTACCCAGGCCCTGGAATTCATCCTGACCCGTCTACCCGCCACCTTGCCCGGTATTGCCATTGTCCAGCACATGCCGGAAAAATTCACGGCCCTGTTCGCCAAACGGCTGGACAGCCTGTGCGAGATTGAAGTACGCGAAGCGGTACACGGCGATCACCTGCTGCCGGGACTGGCCCTGATTGCCCCCGGCAACCATCACCTCAGAATACGCCGCAGCGGTGCCCGCTATCTGGCCGAGGTTGTGGACGGCCCCCTGGTCAACCGGCATCGTCCCTCGGTGGATGTACTGTTCCGGTCGGCGGCCCTCCACGCCGGTGCCAATGCCCTGGGCATCATCATGACCGGCATGGGCGGTGACGGTGCCCGGGGATTGAAGGAAATGCGGGCTGCCGGTGCCGACACCATTGCCCAGGACGAGGCGTCCTGTGTGGTGTTCGGTATGCCGCGTGAGGCCATTCGCCTGGGCGCGGCGGCCCGGGTGTTGCCACTGGCCGGGATCATTGCGGCCATGCAGTCCGGTTACGTAACTCGCGGTATATAATGCGGGGGCGAACCGGTCAAGCGGTTTGCATCGTATCCCATAACATCAAATCAATCAGAGAGGAGCATCATGGAACTCATAACGACCAAACTCGGGCTTGAAATGCTGGCCCGCTGGGGGCATCTGCTGG
>CAIVXW010000458.1 GCA_903910005.1 uncultured Methylococcaceae bacterium | reverse complement strand
TGCCAAGACTCGTGCGTTTATTCAAATTCATTGATCCCCCTGGCCTTCACAGCCGGAATTCCTCCAATGGATCGGCCAAGGCACCCTCAGGGTAGGGCCAGCCCCCGGCATCCTTCTGCTCCAGTGCCCAGGCGATCACCTCCAGCGGGTCTTCACCGGCGGCCAGCCTCTTGTTCTCTTCCCAGATCAGGTCGAACCGATGATCCAGCGTTTCACCCGCTTGCAAGCGCCGTGCCGTGGCGATGATCGACTCGACCCGGCCCAGTCGCCGCTCAAGTTTGGCAATGCGTTGCTGCCGATGCCGTAGCGCGTCGCTCATGAAGGCCTGCACCCGTGCGGAATCACTCCAACGTGCCTGCAACTGACGCAGTGAGGCAAGAATCTCATCGGTGCTCAGTTCGCCCTCATGGATCTGAAAATCGACGAACACCCCTTCCACCAGAGCGATGAAGACCGTCTTTTGGAGTCCGGCTTCCCGTTCAGCACCATACATCGGCTTCCCGTTGCCGTCCAGAAACAGCGTCTCGAAAAAGACTCGCACCCCCGGCAGACAACCCGCCACGAAGTCGCCGGGACGGTAATGGCCCAGTCCACACTCGAAGCGCTTGCTTTGCAACTCGAACTCGCGGCCATCGACTTCAACATAGAACGAATCAAACATGCCCATGGGATGCTTTCCTGAGATGGATTACAGCGGGATCATCAATCATCGAACCACTCGCGCATTTTGGGATAGTCATGGTGCAGGTGCAGCCAATCAGTCATTCTCATGGCATCGCCCAACAATCGCAGGCGCCGCCATAGTTCACGGTTATCTTCCATCAGAGCCCGCATCGCGGCGTCAGCCTCATCGCCACGAAAGTCCAATGAGGTCTTTACCACACCGTCAAGTCCCCAATCGTTGCTTATGGATCACGTAAAACAATTTACGATCCACAACGATGTTTGTGTCGAATACGTGAGCCTCAAAACGCATTTCGTCCCTCGGCAATATTAAGCAGAGCCGGGAAACATAAGGTGGCGGCCCGCCGTCCACTGCTCTCCACCAACACGCGCAAGACGATTGCCTCTCTCAAGATGGCGAGAATGCGCTTGGCTGTTGGCGGCGGAATGCCGGCGCTGGCCACGAAATCCGAGCTTTTGAAAATCGGCCGCTCGAAGACCCAGTCCAGCGCATGGATGGCGTACTGGGAGTGGGTCAAGTCCGCCACCGCCCGCTTCATGCGCTCATAAAGATCGAGAATGGCGGCTGCCTTTTGCTGGTTCTCCTCCGCTTGGGTCTTCAGTGCCCCGAGGAAGAATCGGCACCAGCCGGTCCAGTCGCCATCGCGCGATACGGCCAGCAGTCGCTCGTAATACTCCTCGCGGTGAGCTTCCAGATAGGCACTGGCGTAGAACATGGGGCGTTGGATTAACCCGTTCTGCCACATGAACAGCGGTATCAACATTCGCCCCAGACGGCCGTTGCCATCCAGAAATGGGTGCAGTGCTTCGAACTCGGCATGCAACAGGGATAGCTGCACCAGGCGATCCGCTGCATCCGCGTGAATGTAATGCTCCCAGGTGCTCATGGCGTCCGGCAGTTTATCGGCAGCAATGGGCACAAAGCGCGCCTGTTCCACGGTGCAACCCGCTGGTCCGATCCAATTGGGGATGCGTCGATATTCACCCGGTGCCTTGCCCTGACCACGCACCCCAGTCAGCAGCACTTTATGTGCCTCACGGATCACCCGCTGCGACAGCGGCACCTCCGTCAGCAGCTTTTCGGCCATGCGCATGGCTGCTCTATAGTTGAGCACCTCATGGATGTCGGCCCGACGCTCGTCGCTCAAACCCGGGCGATCCCCCTCTGCTTCGAACTCCAACACCTCACCCATCGTCGCCTGGGTGCCCTCAATTCGCGAAGACAGCACCGCTTCCTGGGTAGTAAGCGGCGACAACAACACCGCCGCATTGGGAATCGCCGCCAAGGTGCCGTCATAGCGGGCCACGGCGGCCGA
>CAIVXW010000457.1 GCA_903910005.1 uncultured Methylococcaceae bacterium | reverse complement strand
TCCTCGCCAGCATGAGCCACGAATTACGTACACCCATCAACGCAGTTATCAGTTATAGTGAACTGTTTGAGGAGCAAATGCTGGAAGAAGGCCGTGACGAATATGCGTCCGACCTGAAGAAAATCCAATACGCCGCCAACCACTTGCTCCTGCTCATCAACGACATCCTCGACCTGTCCAAGATCGAGGCGGGCAAAATGAACCTGTATCTGGAAACGGTGGATGTGCGCTTGCTGGTGCGCGATGTGGCGATGACCATCATGCCGCTGGTGGAGAAAAAAGGGAATCGTCTGGAGGTTTCTTGCCCGGATACTATCGGCCTGATGACCACCGATATGACCAAAACCCGCCAGATTCTGTTCAATCTGATGAGCAACGCCAACAAGTTCACCGATAAAGACCATCTGCGGGTGGTAGTCAGCAGCATGGATTTCCCCAAACAGATCAAGTTCGAGGTGATTGACTGTGGCATCGGCATCTCGCCGGAACAGTTGAGCCACCTGTTTGAAGAATTTAATCAGGCAGAAGCGACCACCGCACAGAAATACGGTGGCACAGGGCTGGGGCTGGTCATCAGCCGCCGTCTGGCACGGCTGATGGGTGGGGACATCAGCGTTTCTAGCCAACTCGGAGAAGGGTCTACCTTTACCCTCATACTACCTGCTCAGGTCGTCCCCCTCGCCGAAATCTGAGCCGTCACGCCCCTCATTCTCCCCTAGCCCGCACCTATTTACCCTTCCAAAAATGAACTGGCATCAGCAGTTTTAGATAGTTGTGTATTCTGTTAAATTGTGCATAATAGTCATTAGTGGTATCAAAAAGTGCAGAATAACCACGGTTGGATTTGTAGAACGCTCTTGTCGGTAATCAAACCCACCTCCAACATTGGGTGGATGTAAAACTCGGGCTGTACTGTTTTTTGGTTATGGGATGTCGTGAAAGCGATTATGTGCATTTCGGCTCATTGGATGCCATCGCTGGTCGTGTTCGACCTACCTCCACCATCTGCGACCCGCGCACCTGACTAATCAGACAGGGGCAGGCGCGGGTGATGTAAACCTGTCTGCCGGGACGTATCGTACAGCACGTTACGATTTGAATTGAGCGAGAAGACAAGCACAGCCGTGGGTGCGTTTGCACACCACGGCTGTGTGTGTTTTTTGACGGGGATAACCGTAACCGTGCCTGACCAAATCATCACGGCGCTAGAAGTGCAAAAGCGGAACAAAGACCGCGTAAACGTCTACCTGAACGGCGAATTTGCCTTCGGGTTGAGCGCATTGGAAGCCGTCCGGTTGCATAAAGGGCAGCGGCTTTCGGATGCCGAAGTGAACGCTCTGCGCGAAGCCGATGTGCGCCAGCAAGCTGTGGAGAGCGCCGCCCACTTTCTGGGCTACCGCCCGCGCAGCATGGCCGAGGTGCGTCAAAATCTGGCGGCGAAAGAGTTCGCACCGGAAGTGATCGAATCGGCTGTCGAACGGCTGATAGAGATGGGGTTCGTGGACGATGCGGCCTTCGCCCGCTACTGGGCGCAAAACCGCACCGAGTTCAAACCCCTCAGCCGACGGGCACTGAAAGTGGAACTGCGTCGCAAAGGGGTGGCGGACGATGCGATTAGCGAGGCGCTATCCGATGTGGACGAAAGCGCCAGCGCGTATCAAGCCGCCACCAAGCAAGTCCGCAAACTGCGCGGCCTGACCAAACGCGAGTTCAAGCTCAAGTTGGCCGCATTCCTTCAGCGCCGGGGATTTTCGTCGGAGACTACACAGGACACCATTTTGCGCTTGATAGATGAGTTAGAAGCGCAAGACGCGGCGGTATTTCAACCATTGAATCCAACAACAGATGAGGAATAAATCACTATGGAAGGAGTAGGAGGGGTTCTCGTCCCACTGATCGCACTGATTATCGGTGCGGTAGTCGGCGTGGCCGTTTTGTATGGCTATCAAAATTCGCGTGGGAAAAGCCGAATCGAGGAGGGCGAGGCCGAAGCCAAACGCTTAGTCGGGGAAGCTGAAACACGGGTGCGCGGCCTCGTCAAAGAGGCGGAGGACAAATCCAAAAGCGCACTGGATGAAG
>CAIVXW010000456.1 GCA_903910005.1 uncultured Methylococcaceae bacterium | reverse complement strand
GCGGTTAAACCATTGACCCGTACCGCCTTCCCCGGAGGGCGGCACGGGTTTTTTTCAGGCTGTTGCCCACAAGCTCATCAGACCCTCGTCCATGCTGTAAACCACCTCGTTGCCTGCGCCTCCAATTGGCGTCAGCACCTCGAACGGCCACGGGCTTTGGCTGGCCTCACGCACCGCAGCACTCAATAGCAGTGATTTTTCAATCCCCTGTCCCAGGCTGATCATGCGGGCGGCTTCACGGGCCGCACCCTCCAGGATGGTGTAGTCCATTTTGACCGACGAACCGATGTTGCCCTCAATCACCGGGCCTGACGTCAACCCCAGACCGCAGGATAAGCCCTGGAACAGCGGGTTGTCCGTGTCGCGGAGTTCACGAAATCCCCTCAGGGTATCCATGCAGGCCCAGATGGCGGCGTCGGCCTGCCCTGCCGGAAAATAAGCCACAAAGGTTTCATCCACATATTTGGCCACCTGTCCACCGTGTTCCACCACGCAACTCGAACACAATTCAAAGAAGCTGTTCAATACGGCAGTCACCTCTTCCACCGGCAATCCCGATATATTGGCAAATCCGTTCAGGCAACCAAACAGGACGACTTTCTCGGTGCGCCGCACCGGTTGCATCAAAGGATTGACGCCCTCGGTCAGCAGTTTCAGTACCGCAGGCTGGGTGTAACGACCGATGATATGGTGCGACTGGGCGATATTCCTCAGCATGATGCGGATGGCCTGCAACAAAACCCCGCTGTCTTCATTCAGGCAGACAGTACGCATGCCCCAATCGGTGAACAGGCGTTCCGACAAACCGTATTCGGCACTGAGTACGGTCAAATCGCGGTGGCGTCCATCCGCCCTGATTTTGTCGAGCAGACTATCGACCACCGACGGTTGTCCTTCCAGTATCTGAAAAAAGTATTCGTGTACTGAAATCAGAACCCCGGTCAAGCCAAGCCGGTTGTTGTTGAGGCTGGAGGTACGCCCCAGCTCAATGATTTCCTCCTCGGTAAAACTGGTATGCATGGTGCTGACATACATGATGCGCTTCAGTCCTGCCTCCGTAGCCAGCCCGCCATGATCGCGGGTCAGGTGTTGCAGGGCCTTGTTCATCATCCCGGTGCCCTTGGTCAGCGACTTGAAATCAGCCTGTGACAACACGGTGAGTTCACAGTCAGTGATGCAGCGAACCGTTTCGGCCCGACGATTCAGGTAAGCATGAACAATCTCGCCAAAATAGTCACCCGGACCCAGTTCTCCCGCTTTTTGTTCATCACGGATGATTTCCAGTCGGCCCGATTCCACGATGTACGCCATTTCGGCTTCCTCACCCTGATGGAAAATCTCGCTGCCTCCCTCATGCTGTACCTTCTGTAAACGGGCCGTGGGCGCGGCTGACAATACCGAGATGTCACTGCGGAAAGGAATGATCAGGGCCCAGTCAATCAGGATACGCAACCCCTTTTCAAGGCCCGGCATCACCAGCAGATTGGTCAGCCGTGACAGCAACCAGGCCAGACGACCGCTGAAGCTGAAAGCCCGGATGTCACAAAAGGACTGGAAGCCGATGCTGAACGGGCGGATGATCCGTTCACGCGGGCGATGCTGGCGGGTTTTGAAACCCTGGGTGGCAGCCCAGGCGTTATAACCGGCGGCCTCACCGAATAACCGCCAGTCGGCGGCGGTAATGAAGTGCTGTTCACCGGTTTCCCGCTGGGGTTCAGCAATCCAGATATGGGCAAAACCGTCCAGTGCCATGTCGCTCCGGATTGAAAACGGCCAGGTAAGACCACCGGTTCCGAGGATTCGGAGAGCAGGAAAATCAAAACAGGCATTGATGATCAGACCCACCGGCTGGCGGGTTCCATTGGCGAGGCTTAGTTCCTTCAGGCCGACACTGGCAATGGCCGGTTCCGCTTCCACGCTGACCCCGGCCCGGGCCAGGCAGGCGTCGCGCAGGGGACGGCGTTCCTGCTCGAAGGTCGAGTGGGTCAGATCCGGGTTTTCATAAAAACGCACCCACCAGCCGGATTCGCGCAGCACCGGATAGGAATGCTCCATGGATTTGAGCATCTGGCACAGTTCCGCCGCTACGCTACAGGCGATTTCGCCCGAACCGATCACGGCAATGTTGAGCAGGCGGACGCGCTCTTCGGCATCGCCGGTAAACTCTGCCTCCTCTACCAGATCCAGCACCCGCTTACGGATGTGCAGGGCATCGCCCACCGAATCAATCGGGGTGGCATGTGCCAGTAGCCCCGGTAACCGGGCGGTATCGGGGATGGCCGTCTGCGCCACAATCAATTCGGTATAACCCATCTGAACACGCTCGCCATTGGGCCGCCGCACCCGGACAACCCGGTTGTCGCTGTCGATGGATTCCAGTCGGCCAATGATCACATTGACCTGCGGAATGATGCGGCGAATGGGGTTAACGACGTTACCGGGTTGCACGGTGCCGCCGACGACTTCCGGCAGAAGAGGAGTGAACAGAAAATTTGAGTTTTCGT
>CAIVXW010000455.1 GCA_903910005.1 uncultured Methylococcaceae bacterium | reverse complement strand
GCAGGATGGTTTCCGCTGGCACGAAGAGGATTGAGCCATGGCGGTAGATATCCAGTGGTTTGAGGACAACGCCAGTCTGGCACCGCCCCTGGCGGCGGCGGTGGCGGCGAATCTGCGTGAAGGTCTGGCAGAGGGGGGGCTGGTCAGTCTGGCGGTGTCGGGTGGGCGTTCGCCCGTGCCGGTATTTGAGGCACTCCGGCAGGAGGAACTGGACTGGAGTCGGGTTGTGGTGACCCTGGTGGACGAACGCTGGGTGCCCGAAACCGATCCGGCCAGCAATGCGGCTCTGGTGAAAACCCACTTGTTGCAGGACAGGGCGATGGCTGCCCGCTTTATTCCGCTGTATACCGGCGAGGCTACCGCAGCGGCGGCTGAAGCCACGCTGGCCCGGCAGTTCGGAGATATTCCCCAGCCGTTTTGTGCCCTGATACTGGGCATGGGAGACGATGGACATACCGCGTCGCTGTTTCCGGCCAGCCCGCAGCTTGAAGCCGGTCTTGCCCTCAGCGGCAGCACCGGTGATACCCCGCCGTGTCTGGCCCAGGTCGGGGCGGTTGCGCCCACCGAGCGTATCAGCCTGACCCTGCCGTGGATACTGGCTGCCCAAACCGTTTATCTGCAGTTTGGTGGTAGCAGTAAGTGCGATGTCTTCAATGTCGCCTGCAAGGCACCGGATCGTCAGTATCCGGTCAGTTTCGTACTCGCCCGGACAACCACGCCGGTTCGGGTGTTTGCTGCCCGCACCTGACCGTTACCGCGTCCATAAAAAAACCCCGTACCGCCAAACTGGCGCGGTACGGGGTTTTGCCGTTTCAGGGCGGTCTGCGGCTTATTCGCTGACAACCTTGACCGGAATGGCAGACAGGCGCGACGCTGCACTGACCGCCGCCGGAGAGTCGTATTCCGGTACCGGTTCAGCCGCATAGGCACCCGACGTCCGGGGGCCCATCAGTGAAACCCAGGCCGCCTTGAGCGGATTGTGCAGGGAGTCTTCGACCGCGCTGGCTTCGAAACCACAGTGGGCCATGCAGTTGGCACACTTGGGATTTTTGGCCGTCCCGTACTTATGCCAGGGGGTTTCCTCCATCAAACCCTTGAAGGAGGTGGCGTAGCCTTCGTCTACCAGCAGGTAGCAGGGCTTTTGCCAGCCGAAGACATTGCGGGTGGGGTTGCCCCAGGGGGTGCAGTGGTAGCTTTGATTGCCGGCCAGGAAGTCCAGATAGAGGCTGGAGTGATTGAGCCGCCATTTGCGTCCCTTGCCAAGGCTGAATACCTTGCGGAACAGTGCCTTGCTTTCCCGCAGTTTGATGAACACATCCTGTCGCGGTGCCCGCTCATAACTGAACCCGGGTGCCATGGTCACGCCTTCCACGCCCAACTGGTTGCAATAGTCAAGGAATTCGGCGATTTCTTCCGCCCCTTCCCCCTGAAACAGGGTGCAGTTGATGGTGACGCGGAATCCCCGGCTGATGGCCAGTTCCACCGCTTCCACCGCCCGTTTGAATACGCCGCTTTGGCACACCGAGGTGTCGTGCCGATCCTCGTTGCCATCCAGATGGATGGAGAAGGTCAGATAGGGCGACGGTTTGTAATCGTCGATACGCTTTTTCAGCAACAGGGCGTTGGTGCAAAGATAAACATATTTTCCGCGCCCGATAATGCCTTCCACCACCTGCGGCAGTTCCTTGTGCAGCAAAGGCTCTCCGCCGGCAATCGAGACAATGGGGGCACCGCATTCGTCTACGGCGGCCAGACATTCCTCGACGGACAGTCGGCGATCCAGGATTTCATCGGGATAATCAATTTTTCCACAACCGGCACAGGCCAGATTGCAGCGGAACAGGGGTTCCAGCATCAGCACCAGCGGGTACTTCCGGTTGCCCTTGATTTTTTGCTGGATCAGGTATTTTGCAACGCTCAACTGTTGCCGTAATGGAACGCTCATGAGTTTTCTCCGTATCGGATGGGGGGGTGACGGTCGTACCCGGCCAGGGTTGGCGGATTGCCGCCGGACGACTGTTGTATATTTGCCACACGCCCGGGGTACTCAGTACCCGACCCCTCCGGGCATGCGCGGAAAAAGGGATCACTGACGGGCGGTTAGTTGTATTTTACTCGAAAATTTTCGTTAAAATACAACAAAGTCTTGACGCAACAGGCGATACCGTTAGAATCTTCTGCCACTTACAGGGTTTTTACCCGTTGGCTGCCCACATTGACCCACCGGGCTTGTGTGTTTTTTACAACAGTTTTCATGAGGATATAGCGACGTGAGCAATGCAGAACCGGCCCGTCACAATCGCAGGCTGGAGGGCGTTTCCGGCGGAGAAGACGCCGACACCCTGCAGGCCCGTTTGCTCGAAGGCGTATCCCGAACCTTTGCCCTGACAATTCCCCGGTTGCCGCCGGACTTGCTGCGACCGGTGGCCAACGCTTATCTGTTGTGCCGTATCGTCGACACCATTGAGGACGAAACCTCGCTGGATTCCACTGAAAAGCGTCACTTTTGCGATCAGTTTGTGCGGGTCGTCCGCGACAGGGAACCGGCCAGTGATCTCAGCCTCGCCCTGACTCCGCGCCTCTCCAGTACCACCTCGGCGGCAGAACATGAGTTGATCGGCCTGATACCGGAGGTGGTTGCCATCACCCGGGCACTGGATCTGCCGCAGCACGAGGCCTTGGCAGATTGCGTCGCCATCATGGCCGGCGGCATGGCGGCGTTCCAGGATCGGGAATTGCGCCATGGCCTGGAGACACTGGAAGAAACCAGTCGTTACTGTTATTTCGTGGCCGGGGTGGTGGGAGAAATGCTGACCCGCCTGTTCTGCCACCATTCAGCCGATATTGCGGTACACCGGCATGAACTGATGCGGCTTTCGGTGTCGTTCGG
>CAIVXW010000454.1 GCA_903910005.1 uncultured Methylococcaceae bacterium | reverse complement strand
GCCCTCACCCCGGCCCTCTCCCGTTGGGAGAGGGGGATAAAGGTGGGGGCGTGAACGGTTACATTTTGAGGAGGGTACAAGCCCCGATCAAGGCCGCAACGGCCAACAGAGAAGAACCCGGCATTGCTCCGAACGAGGAGCCTAGTATGTTGCCAAAATGTTTCAGATTGGTTACCAGCCCGATGTAGACCAAGCCAGTCGAAATCCCTGAATCAATGACGCGACAACACCTGAAAAATCATTCCCTGACCCAGTCCACCTGATCCCAGATTGATTCGACCCAGTTTTTTTCCACCGCCCTGACCCCGCCCAGCAGCCACTCCGCCACCATCGCGGCCACATCCGGATAATAAACCCGGATACTGGAACATCTGTCCAGCCAATGCTGAACCACTCGCCCGTCCAGCTCCTGCATCACCTGCCCCAGTCGTAAAACCTCCATGGCTCTGGCATTGGATAACTGCTCCATCTGACGCTGCAGCGGCTTTACCAGTAATTTTTTGCCCCAGTTCAAGGCTTCGCTGGTCAACTCAAACCCGGAATTACAGATAACCCCGGCCGCTGTTGCAAAATCTTCCTGAAATCCCCGGCGGGACAACGCCTTGACCTGAATATGCGCCGGTGCAGGATAGTGTGGGTCATACTGCATCGGACTGTATACGCAAAACTGATGGTCATGGAAAGGCCTCAGTAATTCCACCACCTGATACACATCCTCAAACGGCAGATAGACAATGATACTGTTGTCTATTGCCCTGGGAGGCACCGAAACCGTTTCAATAATGGGCGGTAAAATCGGATGTCCAAAATGATGCCAATGAACGCCCAGACCCACGGTCGCTGGCGCAAAGCGTTTCAGTACCTGCACTCCCATAATACTCACACCATCCCTGGGTATATCGTAGCCAAACGCATATTGATGGCCGATGCCGACAGTCTTCACACCCTGACGTATCGCAGCCCAGGAGGTTACCGGCTCAAAATCGCTGATGACGACATCAAACTCACGTAAATCCAGCGTGGTGACATCCCTGACAAAGGCCGGAAGGTTGGTCTTTCTGGCTGTTTTCAGGTAACGGACGTGACCTTCGCGGGTTTCAAAGGTCAGTCCGGAACACCAGCGATACTCTCCAAACACCTCCATTTCAAACAGTTTCTGCTGCTCCCTTCCGGTAAACTGATAGGTTACGTCGGCTCCTGCCTGCTTCAGTTTGGACGCCAGGGCTCTGGCCCGGGTTATGTGGCCGTTACCGGTGGCCTGTACCCCAAAGAAAATTTTCACTGACTGGTTCTTCTGCTGAAAAAATGAATGTCATTCGCGCTGGCAGGACGCCTGCAATCCATCCCAAGATTAGCACAAACAACACACCCGGAGGCAGTCCCGATCACAGGGCAACCCACCTTGCAGAACCCTGGGGCGCGGACTGTGACCGGTTGCCCTCAAGCCGACTCTTCAGCAAAAACAGGGCAAGCCACGGCAGCAGACAGCGGGTCTTCCAGCAATTGCACACTGTCCTTCGCCCAATGCAGCACGGACAGACAGCCCGCTGCATCTTCGGTCAGGGCGGTGCAACTCTCAACCCAGTCACCGCTATTGCCATAAACGGTTCCCTGTTCATCGGTTCTTACAACGGCGTGATGAATGTGGCCGCAGATGACCCCGTCCAGCCCCTGGGTACGGGCCTCTTTCAACAGGGCTTCCTCGAAGCCGTAAATGAAATTGACCGCGTTCTTGACCTTGTGCTTGATATAGGCTGACATCGACCAGTAGGGAAAACCCAGCAGCCTGCGCCCGTGATTAAACCAGCGGTTCAACTCAATCAGCAGGTCATACGCCCCGCTACCCAGTACCGCAAGCCATTTGTTGGTACACACAACGCCATCGAATTCATCACCGTGCAAAACCAGGTATTTGCGCCCGTCTGCAGCTTCATGAATGGCCCTGTCCATAATCTGTATGCCGTTGAATACCGTACCGGTATACCCACGAAACAACTCATCATGGTTGCCAGGTATATAGATCACTTCAATGCCTGCGGCTGCCATGCCCATCAAATGCTTGATGATCTCGTTATGCAGGCGCGGCCAGTAGAAACCGCCCTTCATTTTCCAGATATCAACAATGTCACCCACCAGATAGATACGCTCACACTGGACATGCCGGAGGAAATCCAGCAAATACTCATCCTTACAGCCCCGGGTACCCAGATGCACATCGGATATCCAGAGGGTGCGGTAATCAAGCTTCATCGAAAAACACCCCGGTCATATACCAAAAAAACTGAGGTACATGGTAGGAATTTCTCGTGAAGCTCTGATTATGGCCTGATGAAGGTTATGTGAATCAGGCAGGGGCGGTTACGTATTATCCGCAGCCCGTCTTGCCTTCCTTGACATCACTGACGCTGCAATCACCAAATCCAATGACATCCACTTCCAGGGAATTGAGTACCGGTGCCTTGCCTGTGGTTGACTGCGAGGTCTGAGTCTTGTCGTTGTTGGCGGCAACCGACTGTTGCGCCGTCTGGGCCGCACTGGCTGCAGCGGCAGCGGCACCGGCGGCTCCGACCGGTACGGCCACTGTGGTGGTCGGTACACCCACCGATGACCCGCCAACATCAATATTGCTGGCTCCGATCACGGCATTGGCGGCAATGACGATATTGTTGCCGCCGATACCGGCCTCACCCGCATCGACCACACCACGGGGAGCGGCCAGTACCACGTTACCGGGCGGTATTGCCGGATTGCTGGAAGCGGTACGAATACCGGAACCCGACACCGCCGGCGGGTAGATGATCTGGAGATTGCCCTGCTCGTCAAAACTGATGATGGGAGGCGGTACCGCCAGTGCGGCCTTGGCTCCGCGACCGGCGTCAATATCGCCATTGGATGACCAGATGGCAATATCACCGCCGCCCATTGCAAAGACACGCGACTGGTTTACCTGAAAATCACCGTCCACAAAGGCGTTAAGCTGACCCTGGCCCTGCACCACAACCCCCAGATCGCTGGCTGACTTGGAACCCGAAAAAGAGACCGCCAGACCGGCGTTGACATACCCACCCGGCGTCAGGATATTGATGTCACCGCCATCCACGGTTTTGAGGGTACTGAAAAACAGTTTCAGATCACCCCGATACTTACCGGTAGCCTGCGCCGTGTCCTGCCCCGGAAACAGCGATTCAATGGCGGCAAAACCGGGATCATACTCGCTTTTAACCCCGGACAGGGCAGCAGCCGTGGCTGACTGGCGCAGTTTATCGAAGAATAGCCGGATCAGGACTTCACGCTGTTCCCGCTCCGACAATGCCGTATAAGCCGCTTGCGCCCCCGCCTCGGTGAGTTCCGGATCATTCAAACGATTACGGAAATAACGGGCCAGCAGCGGACGCTGCGCCTCGGCCAGCGGATCGTAGGTACGGGCAAATCCGGCAAAATCCATCGGAGTCTGCAAGCCGGGGATAATGGTTATTGAGGCTCCCTGATCCGCCAGGGCACTATTGAAGGTATTACCAATGGTGAGTATTCCCTTCGAGGCACCCAGATCGATGGTTCCCCCGGCTGTTACCCACAACTGACCTGGCCCCGAAAGCTGAATCTGGCGGGTCAAGTTGATGAGATTACCCTGGGCATTACGCGGCGAGGTAAAAATGAAGTCGCCTCCCAGTTCCATGGTGGACAGGGCGTAATCAGAATGCTGCAGATTGAAGCTGGTATCACGAATGTCGTTACCGGCCATTACCTGAACCGGTTGAGCCAGCGTAAACAGTAATGGATCCGCAGGCAAAATACCCCCGCTACGTGCGTATACCAGAACAGAATCCGGGTTACCCCGATACAGCGGTATGCGGGCATGGGTCAAATCGGCCCGACCGAACGGATCCAGCCGCTGAGCGGCATCTTCAAAACTGCGGGCAGCCGGGTATTCCGGGATGGGCAACAGATCAGGGTCGGCATCTGACTGGGTCAGGTTGATGTTGGAACCGGTCGTACCGGTGAGGATGTTGCCATCTGCCAGTAAATCCAGTTGTCCCTGGCGCGACGGATAAGTGACCAGCGAGGATTGCAGCGCGATATCTCCCTGCAGGGCTGTTGCCTGCAACGAAGCCGGGTAGACCTGCAAGGCACCCTGGGTTGTCGAATTAAACGACAACTGGGCTTCCGGAGAGCGCAGGGCATTGAGTAAACCCAGGCGGGTATTGAAATCGTTCTGCAGCGTGACGTTACCGGACAGGGAGGTTAACTGTACCCCGCTCTGGCTGGAATAAGTGAAGAAGAAATTGGAACTGTCAGGCGTCTGCACCACAAAAGGATCAATGGCACCGGCCAGGGTAATATCCCCTCCGGCCTGTAGTCCGAACCGACTGTCACCCAGTGCCAGCAGTGTCCCGGTTCCGTCCAGGGTTCCTGACTCTCGAATCGAACCCCGGGCCGATAAACTGCCCGCCCCCCGGGCGACATAGTACGTGCCCCCCAGAATATCCCCGCCAGCGGCAAGACTCAGATTGCCGCCCGGAGAAACGGCAATGACGCTGGTGTTGAAATCAGTGTTGTCAGGTACGGCAGGCTGGCTCGGTTCACCCATCTGTTTGCCGGTGGTTGGCAGCATGATCGAGAGATCGTGGATGTCACCCCGGGCGGTTACGCTGACGTTTCCGCCACCGAGTGCGCCTATGTTCTGGGCAAATACGCCCTGGCTCAAACCGGTTCCATCCGCCATGAGATCCGGTCGGCCCAAGGCAACGGCCCAGGCCGTCGGGGTCTCGCCAACATGAACCGGATTGCGACTCCAGTCGCCAGTTCGGGTCAGCCAGCCATCAAAAAACTGGCCGGTGACAGCCCCCTGAATATCGCGCCCGGCCTGGATACGGATGTCTCCGCCTTCCAGTGGGTACTCGCCGTAGAAGGTATAAGCTACAAAGGCATTTTTGTAAGTGCCGTAGCGATCAACGTCAGCCGGTCGCCCGGCCGTGTACAGTACCGAGGCGGCATCGCCCAACAGGAAGTCGCGACCGGATTCAACCTCAATATCACCGGTACCGGTTCTGATCTGAACCTGGTTGCCGATCACCAGATCGTTACCTGCCTTCAATTGATAAGACCAGGAATCGCCTGCCTGCAGCATGTCCCTGACCGGCATGACCTGACCAGCCCCCAGCAGGGCGGACAAGTCAATGCCTGTTTCATCGTACGACCTGAAGCCATCACTCAGGGGGCCATTCAGCGACAAATCACGCCCGGCAACCAGACTCAACGCGCCGGGGCGTCCACCATAACGCCAGTCAATTAAATCCCAACCGTCTGATCCCAAAACCAGATCACCCTTGCCGTATATTTCCAGCCCGGGCCGCAATCCTCCCGACAAACCGGCATTGGCTTCAATGGCATCTACCTGAGTCATGAACAGGTCAGTGTCCCGTCTCCAGCCATCCACGTGATGCTTCAGGATAAACGGTGTATCCATTTCGTACCGTCTGACCGCTTCAAGCGTGACTGCCTGCGAGTTCCCCCCGGTCAACGCTGCAATGTTGCCGCTAAAGTTCATTTGACCGTCGGCATCCCGCAGCACCCGTAGCCTTACCGGCTCCAACGCTCCGCCTTGCGGACTGGTTCGGTTAATCAGGGCTCCCGGTTGCAGGCTCAGATTGCCGATACCGTCCTGATCCGCATCTACGGCTTCCAGTACGATTTGCCCCGGATGGCCCGGGGTACCCTGCACCTGCAGGCGGGCTGATGCCGCCAACCGCAGATCATCCCCGGCCCGCAGGTCGAGGCGGGCATCCTGTCCCGTCAACAATACCCGCCCGTTCGCCTCAATGCTGCCGGTTTCAGCCGTCAGGCTGAAGGCACGGGCCGAGACGTCGCCGAGTCTGTAGTCGCCACTGGCAAAGCGAAGCGCAAGCACATCCGTAAAACCAGACTCAGTGAGGCGGCCAATCGTCTGGTTCAGGTTCAGTCCCGTCGGTATCCCCTGCACGTCCAGTTCAAAACGACCGGGACGTTCGCTACCCCGGGCCTCAATGGAACCCGCCATATCGAATGTACCAACCGGGGCCAACACCGTGAGCTGACCGCCCTGCCGCCCGGTCAAATCAATGGCAGCCTGGTCTGCCAGCATAACGTTGCCCTGCCCGGCGGCCAGTTCGACCAGCCCCCCGTCGGGCAAAATTACCTGCTCGCCGAAACGGTCTGCTCCCCCGGCCACGCTAAGACGACTGCCTGCGGTGAGGGCAAGGTCGCCCGCCGTCGCCGTCAGGCTGATGGAACCGGCCGGAAACTCCAGATTCGTGGCGGTTTCGATGCGATCAGCCACCACGGTCAAACGACCACCGGCCCGGGCCGCTGCCAGCATCCCGTTGTCAGGGAAGGCCTCCGCACCGGACAGCCGCAGCGGGTACCCGCTTGCATCCAGTGAGGTATTGGCGGCATGACCGGCCCGTAAAACCGGCGTGTTGAGATCGACTTCACTGGTGAAGCCCAACTGCCCGCTTCCCTCGGTATACATTGCCTGGCTGGCGGAAAAAGCCGTCTGGCTGAATCCGGAAAAGCGGACATCCCCCGCCCCCCAGGTTATCTGGTCGGCACGGAATTGCAAACGTCCCGCTCCGTCGGCGACCCGGGCGTCACTACCGCCCTCAAACGGATTCTCCAGACGAATGGTTGTGGCGGTCAGGGTGGATGTCTCGGTGGCAGGGGCGTATCCCAGCAAGGCATT
>CAIVXW010000453.1 GCA_903910005.1 uncultured Methylococcaceae bacterium | reverse complement strand
TGTGATTGCGCTGATAGTCTCAGGCTACTTCATCAACAACATGGCCCTGTTCATGGCCAAACCCCTGTGGCTGGGGCTGCTGCTGCTACTGTACAAATACCTGATTGCCGGCTTCTGTATCGGCCTGGTGTTTGCCCTCAATCACGTAGGCCTGCCCACCCTCAATGGCACTTACCCGGTGGATCGCCTGACCCTGCAAACCTATACCACCCGCAACATCAATGGCCGCTTCGGTCGCTGGTTCTGGGGGGTTCTGGCCTATCAGACCGAACATCATTTGTGGCCGGCCATTTCCTGGCACAAGTTACCGGAGGCAGCAACGGTGACCCGGACGTTTTGTCAGAAGCACGGCATCATTTACAACGAAACCAGCCCGGCACAAGCCTTTATGGATTCATTCCGGGTATTAAAAAACCTCAGCCGCAAAGCGGTACTTACCACGGGAGATTCCTGACATGATCGGCGAACATCACAGCTACCGAATTGATGCCTTCAAGGGCAAGTTGTTTCCAGTCATTGGTCTGGCCAAACTGGTTTTCGGAATGCCTTTCATCTATGCCCTCATCCTGCCCATTACCCTGCTGGATGCCCTGGCCTCACTGTATCAGACCGTCTGCTTTCCGCTCTACCGCATACCCCGGATTGAGCGGGGGCAATTCATGCAGATTCGCCGCTCCGGGCTGGAAGCCCTCAATATCGTTGACCGGCTCAACTGCTACTATTGCAGTTATGCCAATGGCGTATTGCGTTACGTACAGAAAATTGCCGCCGAAACCGAACGGATGTGGTGTCCCATCCGCCAGATGCAGAAGAAAAACTACACCCCTCCCTCGCATCATGCTGATTTTTCCGAAAACGGTACCCGCGAGTCACTGGAACAGTATTACGCCCGTTACGAACTGGAACTGGAAGCCACGCCACCGGCCCCGGAAAAACAGGGCGGGTAACTCGCCATTCGCCATGATCCGTCGTTTTGTGTAGTCCATAGAAAAACCCTGTGCCAAATGATGCCAAAACTTCGCCGGAAGTCGGGACGGACGACCGCATCTCCGCAGACGTGCCGGATTTTCGGCAGGCAGTGCTGAACTGGTTTGACCGGCATGGCCGCAAGGATTTACCCTGGCAAACCGAAAAAACGCCCTATGCGGTATGGATTTCAGAAGTCATGCTGCAACAAACCCAGGTGGCGACGGTTATTCCCTACTATCAGCGTTTCATGGCCCGGTTTCCCACTGTGGCCGCGCTGGCGGCGGCCAGTCTGGACGAGGTACTCGCAGCCTGGTCCGGTCTGGGCTATTACGCCCGCGCCCGTCATCTCCATGCCGCAGCCGCTTTGCTGGTGACCCGGCATCAGGGGCAGATTCCCTGTGACATGACGGCATTGACCGACCTGCCCGGCATCGGTCGCTCCACCGCCGGTGCCATTCTCAGCCTGGGGTATGGTCAGCGGGCAGCGATCCTTGACGGCAATGTCAAGCGGGTGTTGAGTCGGCATTTTGCGGTGGAGGGCTGGCCGGGTCAGAGTCGGGTCAGTGGGGAACTGTGGCGTTTGAGCGAGTGCCTGACACCGACGCAGCGGGTGGCGGACTACAACCAGGCCATGATGGATCTGGGAGCGACCTGCTGCCTCAAAAGCCGACCGGTTTGTATTGGCTGCCCGCTATCAACCACCTGCCAGGCTCTGGCAAGCGGTCGGGTGGCCGAACTCCCGGCGGCGCGTCCCCGCGCTGCCCTGCCCTGCCGCCGCTGTTACCTGCTGATACTGACCGACCGTGTCGGCAGAATCCGGCTGGTTCAGCGACCACCGGCAGGTTTGTGGGGAGGCTTGTGGGCCTTCCCCGAATTTGCCACGGAGGATGCCCTGAACGACGGGTGCCTGAAGTACGGTCTGGATCCGCGCAGGCTGCGGGTGGGGCCGTCTGGACGCCACAGTTTTTCCCATTACCATCTTGATTACACCCCGGTATCACTGGATGCCGTTGACCTCCAGCCGCAGGCCGTGGCTGAGACCGCCGCCGAGGCCTGGTTCAAACCGGATGCCTTGCCCGCTGTCCCGGCCCTGGTGCACGTGCTGCTGGAACCCTCCCCCATGACTGAACTCTGGAGCAAACCATGACAAATACCGTATTGTGCAGCCGCTATGGCGTTGAACTGGAAGGCCTTGAACGCCCCCCGTTTCCCGGCAACGAGGGGCAGCGGATTTATGAGCGGGTATCCCGCAAGGCCTGGGATGACTGGATCCGGATGCAGACGGTACTCATCAATGAACACCGGCTGACGCCGTTTGAACCGGACGCCCGCAAGTTCCTGGCCGGTGAGCGGGAGAAGTTCCTGTTTGGCGGTGAAGTGGCAGTGCCTGCGACCTACAAGCCCGTCGGAGGCTGATCCCGGTAAACGTCCGGTTCCGGCATCGTCGGTGCTACGGGGGGATTAAACGTGGGCTGAACCGGTCGTCTCGAAATGGCGACCGGTATGCCGCTGGGCTTTTCGAGGGCCATCCGCAGGGCCGCGCCATCAATCGAGACCGCCCGACTGGCTGTTTTGCGGGTGATCAGATTCATGGCACTGTCCAGCAATTCCGGATAGGTCATCACGTCTTCGTCCAGTGGCTGATGGACTTCAATGTACAGGGTATCGTCCTGCCAGCCCAGTTTGACCGGTTGATTGACCAGATTGACCGAAGCCCCCACTCCCACCTGAGCGTACAGTTTTTCGATGTCTTCAGGATACATGCGGATACAACCGTGGGTGACCCGCATGCCGATGCCATACGCCTTGTCGATCCCGGTGCCGTGTATCAGATAACCGCTGACACCCAGTTTGAGGGCAAAACGTCCCAGCGGATTGAGCGGGCCGGCCGGTACGACATCCGGCAGGATGTCGCCGTCACGGGCATGTTCAATCTTGATGGATTTGGGGGGCGTCCAGGTGGGATCCTTGACTTTCTGCACCACCCGGGTAACCCCCAGCGGGGTGCGCCAATCCATCCGGCCAATGCTGATGGGATAGGTGATGACCGAAACCGGTTTGTCCCGACCGACCGCCGGATAGTAGAACAACCGCATTTCCGGAATATTGACCACAATACCGTTACGGGGCGCGTCCGGCAGGATGAACTGGCGGGGAACCAGCACCTCGGTACCGTCTCCGGGCAGCCAGCGATCTACTGTCGGGTTGGCCATGACGATCTCATCCTGGCCAACACTGTAGTGGCGGGCAATGTCAATGAGGGTATCCTCATGCCGAGCGTGGACATGGCGTATTTCGCCGACCAGATCGTTGTGGGTTGTCGGCAGGCTAAACAATTCGGCCCGGCCCGGTTGTGCCAGACAAGCGGCAAGCATCAAAATGCCACTCAGGCAGTTGCGTGATTTCATGATGATTGCCTCAATGGCGCGGTTCGGGGCTGTTTTCACCGCCAAACAATGCCAGCAGACGCGGCAGAAACTGGCTCAGTTCCAGACTCATCACGGCAAAATCGGCGTCAAACCGCTCGACGGGGTTGGAGGTATCGACCTCGGCAGCCTCTTCCTGGACGATATCGAGAAAACGCAGGCTCCGCACCGACAGGGCATCGTCCAGCACAAAGCTGAGCCGGTCATTCCAGGTAACAGCCAGCTTGACGACTTCCTTGCCGGCTTCCAGATGATTCTGGATTTCCGGGGCGGTCAGATCATGGCGACGACAGCGGATGACGCCGCCGTCTTCATCGGGTGAGCGCAGCTCGCAATCGCTTTCCAGCGTGATGTCGGTCGGCACCGCATCGCTCCCCAACCACCCGGACAGCACCGCCGCCGGTCGTTCGCGGGTGGACAGCGGTACCACCGGCAAGCTACCCAGGCACTGGCGCAGCAGCGAAACCAGTTCATCGGTTTTTTTGCTGCTGGAACTGTCGACGATGAGCCAGCCTCCCTTTGCGTCCAGATAGGCATAACTCTTACGGCTATGACTGAAGGCCCGGGGCAGCAGATCCTGAATGATTTCATCCCGCAATGCCTCCTTGTCCTTGCGACGCACCGGCTTGGCCTGGCGGGCCTCAATCTCCTCCACCCGCTCTGCCAGTATTTCATTGACGACGGAGGCTGGCAGGATTTTCTCCTCCTTCGTGAGGCAAACCATGACATAGCCCTGACAGGCGTGTACCAACGGGAAGGTGTCCTTGCCGAGGGGGGCGGTCCAGCCCACGCTGACCGGATCCAGGCTGCCGCAGGGAGTAAAGCGGCGAGCCTCCAGCGACTGCTCAATCTCCTCGGGAGTCAGGGTGAACGGCTCGGTAAAACGTAATAATGCTAGGTTCTTGAACCACATAATGATGATAACGGCTGGCAAAGCCCGGATTATTAGGGAGATGCCGGGCTAAAGCAACCCGAAGCCGACCATCCTCCCGCAACGCTTTTCTGCCCGGGCCAGTGCCCGGACAGAAAACATCAGACTCAGCGAACCCCGTAACGCAGGGCAGCCTGTCGGCAAAATGCCTCCACCAGCGATTCGGTCACTTCCTTGAAAAAACCGCCAAAGGCCATGGCCATGAGACCATTGGTAAATTCAAAGTCGATATCAAACGTGGCCTCGCACTGATTGCCATGCACTGCGTTGAAGGTCCAGATGGCCTTCAGACTTTTGAAGGGGCCCTCCACCAGATTCATGCGGATTTCGCGCCCATCCTGCATGGTGTTGTCGGTGGTGAAGGAAAACTTGATGCGTCCCTTGGACAGGGTAAGGGTTGCCCGGAGGGATGACGGGGTTTCCGAGTGCATGGTGACTTCACTGATCAGCGGCAGATAAACCGGATAAGCCCGGATGTCGTTGACCAGGTCGTACATTTCCTTCGGGGTGTATTTGACGCAGACGCTGTTTTTGAGGGTAGTCATGAGGTGAGCACCTTCTTTCTTTATTGCGAAAAAACCGGCGAGGGTCTACTAGATGAGGTAGGTATCAATACCGGCCAGCAGCAGATCGTACTGGGCTTCGACCAGTTCCTTGATGACAGCCGCCGGCAAGCCGCCAACGATGTTGCGTTCCATGGCCAACCAGCCCACCGCATCGGTCGGACCCAGGTTGATGACATAACCCAGGTCACGGTGGAGGTAAGGTTCCAGCATGGGAAAGGCACTGCAATGCCTGAGGATGTTGCGGGCCACCAGCTTGCCCTTGCGTACCGCACTTTGCGCGGTCAGCGCGTTGGAACCGGGAGCCCGATAGTGGGAACCGTCACCGGACGCAAACACCCGATCCAGCGACTGGCCGTTTACCGTGACCTGCCCGAACTGGTTGGCATAAAGGGCGGGAATCGGACTCTTTCCCAGGAACAGCACGGTCAGGTCTGAAGGCAGTTCCCGCACGTCACCGGTTTCGGCCTGTTCGATGCAGATGAGGTTGTCTGCCTGCTTCCGGTAAAGGTGGGAATCAACGTGTTCAATGCCCAGATCAGACATACGCGCTTCGACGTAGCGGCCCAGGTCGGGATTAAACTGCTTCAGTACCGCCTTGTCCGAGTTGATGAGCCGCAGGTGGGTGGTGAAGGGCAGGGTTCGCAGGTACAACGCCATTTCAAACAGGAATTGAATGCCGGTTGCGCCAGCTCCCACCACACTGACGTGACGTGTGTGCCCGCCGGTTTCACCCAGATGCTCCCGCAGCAGTTCCGCCCCCGAACGCCGGGTAAAGTCGGCCAGATCAAGTGTCTGCTCGTTTTTTTCAAGGGTACGCGAACCCGCCCCGGTGGCGATGAGCAGATAATCAAATTCGATATCCTCATCGTTGACCGTCAGGTAGCGGTTGGCCTGCCATTGCGTGAGTAACTCATCATCAAATTGCAGCGAGGCCTGAATGTGGCGCAGGCCAAAACGCTGCTCCAGGGCACTGAAAGCAACCTGAAAATCCGTCAGGGGCCGACGGAACGTCTCATGCAGATGGGTAATCTTGAGATGATGACTGCGTGGGTCGATCAGCACGATCTCCGCATCGGGCCTGAACTCACGAATACCGGCAAGGGCCGCCAGACCGGAATAGCCCCCACCCACGATGACGACCCGGAGTTGACCCGGTCGGGGAAAGTAAAAAGGTATGAACATGAATTTTGCTCGGTGTCAGGGAAATTTCGGAAAGTTGGGTAAATCAGGTTTCATCTGGATCAAGTGTCATATCACCCGAGTCCCGTAGAGAAGAAAAATGGTTGGTGAGTTCCTTGACCAGGCGTTTATTGGTTTGCTGGGTCTGTATCAGTTCGTGGGTAATGTTGAGGGCGGCGATGACGGCGATGCGTTCAGCACCGATGACACGGCCGTTGCT
>CAIVXW010000452.1 GCA_903910005.1 uncultured Methylococcaceae bacterium | reverse complement strand
TAGCTCGGAATTGCTGTTTGCCACCAAGCAGGATGGCTCGCTGACAGCCCTCAAGTCGGAATCGGCTACCCAGGCTGGCGGTGAGTGGGCCCGGGTCATGCAGACCGATCTCTGGCAGCGCCTGCGCATGGTGGATACGGGCCTGCGAAACAGCCTGGGCAAGGTGCTGGGTAGCAGCGAAGTCATGGTCTACAGCCGGGAGGACGGTGGCCTCGGGCTGCGTGATCTGGCATTGGTGACCCCTGCCAGCGACATCAGCACCGCAATCCTGTCGCGTTACCGGCTTGAAGCCGGGGTCAGTGAGATCACCGAACCACAGGCCCAGGCCATCGCGGGTGCCGGGCTTGGGCAGATCGCCTCGGACGCCTTCAGCATCCGGCTGCGTAGTCCTGACGGCAAACTGGCAACCTCCTTCCTGGATCAACCGGTTTGGGTCAAACTGCCTTACCGGGGGACGCAAACCGATGTGAAGCAGATCCGGCTGCTTGCCCGCAACCAGGGCAACTGGCAGGATAGCGGCATACTGCCGCGCTGGGTACACGTGGCGGACGATGGCGCAGGTCAGCGTATCCTGACCAGTGCCAGCCTGTATGACAGGGAGGCCGGTTACGTGCTGTTCCGGGTGGAGCAGCCGTTCACCCACCTGGCGGTTACGGTGAGGGAGTAGGAGCGGACGGCGGGATGAACTCGCGTTTCAGTGCCGAACGGATCAGGTCGGTCTGCACGAAACGGTGGGCATCCTGCCGGATGAAATCCTGGAACTCCCGGGCCACTGCCGACAGCCGTTTACCGGCACGGGTGACGATGTACCATTGCCGGATCAGGGGGAAATCCTCCACATCCAGAACCACCATGCGCTGATCCTGCAACTCCCTGATGATGGTATGGATGGATACGATGCCCAGCCCCAGGCCTTCCTCCACCCCCTGCTTGACGGCGGCATTGGTGTTCATTTCCATGCTGATGCCAATTTTCAGGCCCTTCTCCGCAAAAAATCGCTCAACCGAATTGCGGGTTCCCGAGCCCTGCTCCCGCATGATGAAGGTTTCGTTCTGGATATCGCCCAGACTGATCCTGCCTTGCGTGGCCAGTGGATGATCCGGGGGGGCAATGATGACCAGCGGATTATCCATAAAGGCCTCGGCGTTGAGATCCTGGTCTGCCGGGGGTTGCCCCATCAATACGATATCGGTTTCATTGTCTTCCAGTTGCTGTAACAACCCCTTGCGGTTGGTAATCTTGAAATTCACCTTGACCCTGGGATAGCGTTTGCGAAAATCCGCCAGCAAACTGATGGCAAAATAATGCACGGTACTGGCAACCGATACCGCCAGTCGTCCGCCTTCCGCACCCTTGAGTTCCTCCACCAGTTGTTCCGCCTCCTGCAACTGCAGGGAAATGCTGCGGCTGACCCGATACAGTTCCTCACCCGCCCGGGTCAGGTAAATTTTGCGGCCCAGGCGTTCAAACAGGGGAAGACCGATGGTGTCCTCGAACTGCTTGATCTGCATTGAGACCGCAGGCTGGGTCAGGTAAAGCTCTTCGGCGGCACGGGTAAAACTCAACCGGCGGGCCACCCGCTCGAAGACCCGCAATTGTCTGAGTGTGATGTTCATGACAGTATTTGTGATACCTCAATGGATAAGGGGGCGGTGTTGAATAACGAACTGGTTTCCCTTGCAGACCATTCCCGTATAAAGTATCCCTACAGGGAACGTGGTCTGATTTTGACGTCATGCGGTTCATGCAGGGATTTTCCCATAACAAGAGAGGAGGTTCACAGTGTCCATACAACATCCCATCATTGCCATTACCGGCTCATCCGGCGCGGGCACCACAACGGTCAAACGCGCCTTTGAGCATCTGTTCCACCGACTCAACATTACGCCGGTCATTGTCGAGGGGGATAGCTACCATCGTTATGACCGCCTGCGGATGCGGGAGAAAATCGCCGAGGCTCAGGCTCAGGGACGCAACCTGAGTCATTTTGCCATAGAAGCCAATTTGCTCCATGAACTGCAGGAATTATTCCAGGAGTACGGTGAAAACGGCTCGGGACGCTACCGTTTTTACGTCCACAATGAGACGGAAGGGGCCAAATTCGGGGGGGTCGAACCGGGTACCTTCACCCCCTGGCAGGCGATTCCACCGGAAACCGATCTGCTGTTTTACGAGGGCCTGCACGGCGGTGTAAAGTCAGGTGACATCGACCTTCCGGGCTGCGTCGACCTGCTGGTGGGGGTGGTTCCCATTGTCAATCTGGAGTGGATTCAGAAAATTCACCGCGATACGGCCGAACGTGGCTATAAACCTGAAGACGTGACGCAGACCATTCTGCGCCGCATGGATGACTATGTGAAAATCATCACCCCGCAATTTTCCGAAACGGACATCAACTTCCAGCGGGTGCCTACGGTGGATACCTCCAATCCGTTCATTGCCCGTGACATTCCCAAGGCTGACGAAAGCTTCGTCATCATTCGCTTCAAGGATCCCGCCAAATTTGACGTAAACTTTTACAATCTGCTGGCGATGCTGCAGGGATCGTTCATGTCGCGTTACAACTCCATTGTCGTTCCGGGGGGCAAGATGGGCCTGGCCATGGAAATCATCTTCCGTCCCATACTGGAAGAAATGATGCGGCGTCGCAAATAGCACCCTGCCGCCTTGAAATCCGCAAGGCACCTCCCCATCTCACTGACCGGGTGGTAACTCGTTGAGGTTACCCCCGGTTTTTTCATTTCAATCCATCAACCCAACAGAGCAAGCTAACATCATGACCATCCGTCCCCTTAATGATCGTATCGTGGTTCAACGCCAGGAAGAGGAAAAAGTGTCCTCCGGTGGCATCCTCATCCCGGATTCCGCCAAGGAAAAGCCGGTGCGGGGAACCGTGGTTGCCGCAGGTAACGGCAAACTGCTGGATAACGGCAAGGTGCGTTCACTGGATGTCAAACCCGGTGACACCGTTCTGTTCGGCAAATATGCCGGCACCGAAATCAAGGTGGAGGGTATCGAGTACCTGATCCTGCGTGAAGACGACATCATGGGCGTATTTACGGCCTGATCCCGTTTCAATCAGTACGTTTACAGACGAGGAAAAAAACAATGGCAGCAAAAGAAGTCCGTTTTTCCGATGACGCCCGCCAGCGCATGCTGGCCGGTGTGAATGTTCTGGCCAATGCGGTCAAACAAACCCTGGGTCCACGCGGACGCAACGTCGTGCTGGAGAAATCCTTTGGTGCTCCCACCATTACCAAGGACGGCGTCTCGGTCGCCCGCGAAATCGAACTCAAGGACAAGTTTGAAAACATGGGAGCCCAGATGGTCAAGCAGGTGGCTTCCAAAACCTCTGACGTAGCCGGCGACGGCACCACAACGGCAACCGTTCTGGCCCAGGCCATCGTGCGTGAAGGACTCAAATCCGTCACCGCCGGAGCCAATCCCATGGACATCAAGCGGGGCATCGATCAGGCCACCGCAGCAGTGGTTGCCTCACTCAAAACGATTTCCAGACCCTGCACCGACAGCAAGGCCATTGCCCAGGTGGGTACCATCTCGGCCAATTCCGATGAACACATCGGCCAGATCATTGCCGACGCCATGAACAAGGTTGGCAAGGAAGGGGTTATTACCGTAGAGGAAGGTTCAGGCCTGGTCAATGAGCTGGATGTCGTAGAAGGCATGCAATTCGACCGTGGTTATTTGTCGCCCTATTTTGTCAATAGCCAGGACACCATGACGGTTGAACTTGAACATCCGTACATCCTGCTGCACGACAAGAAAATTTCCAGCATCCGCGATCTTCTCCCGGTACTGGAAAAAATCGCCAAGTCCGGACGTCCGTTGCTGCTGGTTGCCGAAGACGTGGAGGGCGAAGCCCTGGCTACGCTGGTAGTCAACACCATGCGCGGCATCATCAAGGTTTGCGCCGTCAAGGCCCCGGGCTTTGGTGACCGTCGCAAAGCCATGCTGGAAGATATTGCCATTCTGACCGGCGGCCGGGTCATTGCCGAGGAAGTGGGACTGAGCCTCGAAAAAACTGAACTCACCGACCTTGGCTCGGCCAAACGGGTGCAGGTTGGCAAGGAGAACAGCACGCTCATTGACGGTGCGGGCAGTGCCGATGCCATCCAGGGCCGGATTGAGCAGATTCGTCGGCAGATTGAGGAAGCGACCTCTGATTACGACAAGGAAAAATTGCAGGAACGGGTTGCCAAACTGGCCGGTGGCGTTGCGGTCATCAAGGTAGGAGCCGCCACCGAAGTTGAAATGAAGGAAAAGAAAGCCCGGGTAGAAGACGCATTGCACGCGACCCGGGCAGCGGTTGAAGAAGGCATCGTACCGGGCGGCGGGGTTGCATTCATCCGGGCGCAAGCCGGACTGACTGACCTTAAAGGCAGCAACCACGATCAAACCGTGGGAATCAACATCCTGCGCCGTGCGATTGAGGAACCCCTGCGTCAAATCGTAACCAACGCCGGTGAAGAGCCATCGGTTGTGCTGGCCCGCATTCAGGCCGGTGAAGGCAGTTTCGGTTACAACGCAGCCACCGGCGAATACGGCGACATGATTGACCTGGGTATTCTTGACCCGACCAAGGTAAGCCGTTACGCCCTGCAGAATGCCGCCTCAATTGCGGGACTCATGCTCACCACGGAAGCCATGGTGGCCGAGTTACCCAAAAACGAAAAGGCACCCATGTCCGGTGCCGGCATGGATGACATGATGTAAGCCTGTTTCCGGTTTATCCCCCTGTGGCCCCATCTTCGGATGGGGCTTTTTTTTGCCGGGAATGGGGGGGCGGTAGCTTCGAACAAAAAGCGCGGTGGCACATTATCCGTGCGCCATTTGAGGGGGTGCCGAGTCTGATATTCAACGGCGGTGAGGTTTTCGCCTGCGCCGTGTTTCCTGGCTTCGATCACGCCTGCCACATTTTGCGAAAATAAGCCGCTCTGCCTCGAAAACCGGACACACAGAGTGCGTCATTCCGTAGTCAAAACAAGCCGCTGATCCGTCCGCTGTCGTCTACGTCAATGGCTTCGGCGGCGGGTATCTTCGGCAGGCCCGGCATGGTCATCATGCTGCCGCAGATGGCCACGATG